>NZ_JBRJGR010000010.1:0-135245 GCF_053628595.1 Roseovarius sp. MBR-154 | reverse complement strand
ATTGGCTGAGAAAAGACAAAACCCAACCCGATCAGCAGGTGCAAAGAGTAGCTTAATTTACGCCAGATCCTGTCCAACCGATGGGGAGTAGCTCAAATTGAGGACGTAGAAATTGAAGAGATTGAAGATGTTTTTTCTCAAAACGACCGCTACGCAGGAGCCAAACAACACATAAGGACTGCTTTGTCATTATTCGGAAATCGAGAGAATCCTGATTACAGAAATTCAATAAAAGAGGCTGTATCTGCAGTTGAATCTGCCTTCAACACGATCAATGGCGAGAAATCAAACTCCCTATCAAGTGCAATTACGAAATCCGAGGGAAAGGGTTTCGATATTCCCCCGGCCTTGAAGGAAGGCATAAAGAAGATTTATGGCTGGACATCAGATGAAAACGGCGTTCGGCACGCGCTATTCGAGGATGAATCAAGAGTTGGCGATGCCGAAGCTAGACTGATGATTGTAATATGTTCGAGCCTCGTCAATTTCTTGATAATTCGAAATGAAAACCTCCCGTAAGATGGCTTTTAGATCCACCCGCACCCCATCGGCGGGGTGAAACCGCGCCCTACGGCCTCGCCGCCGCCCCCTCAGATCGCCTGAAAGCGGGGCAGCCAGCCGAGGCTGGCCTCGGTGTCGCCCCCGGCGGGCTTGTATTCGGCGCCGATCGGGCGGGTCCAGCCCAGCCGTTTCATCCGCGCCAGCAGCCAGCCGAGGTCGACCTCGCCCGCATCCGGTGCGCCGCGGTCGGGGACGCCCGCGATCTGGACATGGCCGATGATCGGCAGGAGCGCCTCGAACCGGCGCGACAGATCGCCCTCCATGATCTGCAGGTGATAGCAGTCGAACATCAGCGCCAGATTGGGCCGGTCAAGCGCCGCGATCACTTCGGCGGCATGGGCGGTGTGCGACAGGTGATAGCCCGGCACGTCGCGGCGGTTGATCGGCTCGATCAGGATCGTGATGCCGTGTGGTGCCGCCAGATCGCAGGCATGGGCGAGGTTGGCGCGGAACGTGGCCTCGGCCCCTGCCCCGCCGTCGCCAAGCCCGGCCATGACATGCACCGCCCCCGCGCCGATGGCCTGCGCATAACCCACCGCCTGCGCGATGGCCGCGCGCGCCTGCGGCTCGCGACCGGGCAGGGCCGCCAGCCCGAACTCGCCCGCCTCGCGGTCGCCGGGCCAGGTGTTCAGCCCCAGCATCGGCAGCCCCGTGGCAATGAGTGCCGCGCGCACCGCGCCCGGATCGCTGTCATAGGGAAAGTGGCATTCCACCGCGTCGAATCCCGCCGCATGGGCGGCATGGATCGCGTCGGGCAGGGGCCGGTCGGTGAACAGAAACCCGAGATTGGCGGAAAAGCGCATCAGTCCCAATCCACCTCGAACTTGCGCACCACCTGACCGATCTGCCCGGCATGGAGCGGCTGCGCGCCGGTGCCGCGCAGCAGGAGCGCCAGTTTCGCGGTCTCTTCCAGTTCCTCCATGGCAAAGACCGCCGCCTCCAGATCCTTTGAGGCCACCACGGGCCCGTGATTGGCCAGCAGCACCGCCGCGCGTCGGCCCGCAAGGCCGCGGATCGCGTCGGCCATGCCCGCATCGCCCGGCACGAAGAACGGCAGGAGCGCCACCTTGCCCACCCGCATCACCGCATAGGCGGTGAGCGGCGGCACGGCGTTCTCAGCGTCGGTTTCGGGCAGGATCGAGAGGGCGACGGAATGGGTGGAATGCAGATGCACCACCGCGCCCGCGCTGCGCCGGGTCTCGTAAAACGCGGAATGCAGTGGCATTTCCTTGGTCGGCGCATCGCCCGAGACATGCCGCCCGTCTGCATCGAACCGGCTGAGGCGAGCCGGGTCGAGCCGCCCCATGCTGACGCCGGTGGGGGTGACCAGAAGCCCGCCATCGCCGGTGCGCACCGAGATATTGCCCGAGGCACCGCCGGTCAGGCCCCGCTCGAAGAGGGATTGCGCCCAGAAGCAGATATCCTCGCGCAGTTTGCTGTCGCTCATTGCGGGGCCTCCATCATGCGGGCGGCGTCGGTGAAAAACTCCGGCCCGCCGAAATTGCCGGATTTGAGCGCGACGACAAGCGCGTCGCTTGCGCGCATCATCGGCACGCCGGGGGCGATCTCGGGGCCGATCTCGAGTTGGGCAAGGTCCAGCCCCTCGACCACCGCGCCCGAGGTCTCGCCGCCCGCGCTGATCAGGCGGGTCACGCCGCGCGCCTTGAGCGCGCGGGCGAGGGCGGCAAAAAGCGCCTCGATCCGGGCGGCGGTCTCAGCTTTGCCGAAGCGGTCCTGCGCGCGCCGGACGGTATCGGGATCGGCGGAGGAGTAAAGCAACGGGATGCCGTCCTGCGCCAGGGCCCACTCGGCCAGCGCCTCGGCGTCGATCTCTCCGGTCATGAGCGCGCCTGCCGCGATCTCGCGCGCCGGGTGGCGGGCGGCGTGGCGGGCGACCTGATCGCGTGTCGCCGCCGAGCAGGAGCCCGACAGCGCCACCACCGGCCCCGCTTGCCCGCGCCATGCGGCGGCATTGCCCGACAGCAGGCCGCGCGCCCGGAAATTGCCGGGCAGGCCCATGGCGATGCCCGAGCCGCCGGTAATGAGCGGAAGATCCGCCGCCGCCTGCCCGAGGGTGACGAGATCCGCGTCGGTGATGGCGTCAGTGACGATCAGGCGATGGCCCTTGGCGTGCTCGGCGTCGAGCGCCGCGCGGGCGGCCTCTGCCCCCTGCCCCACCACGCCCGCCGCGACATGGCCGACGCTGCCGCGCACCTGATGGCCCAGCCAGCGGCGAATGTCGGGGTCGGTCATCGGGGTGAGCGGGTGATGCTGCATCCCGCTCTCATTGAGCAGGCGGTCCTGCACGAAGAGATGCCCCTGATAGACCGAGCGACCGGTGGCCGGAAAGGCGGGACAGACGATCACGCGGGTGGCATCGAGGGCGTCGGCCAGCGCCTCGGCCACCGGGCCGATATTGCCCTCGCGGGTGGAATCGAAGGTGGAGCAGTATTTGAAGAGGAACTGCGTGCAGCCCTGCGCGCGCAGCCAGTCGAGTGCGGCGCGCGATTGCGCCACCGCCTGAGCCACCGGGAGGGAGCGGGATTTGAGCGCGACGATCCCGGCTTCGACATGGGGGGCGGCGGGGCCGTCCGGCACGCCCACATATTGCACCGCGCGCATGCCCGCGCGGGCCAGCGTGTTGCCGAGATCGCCGGAGCCGGTGAAATCGTCGCCGATACAGCCCAGAAGCATCACCCGTCCCCCGGCAGTTTCACGCCCGCGCGGGCGGCGATGTGTTTGGTGATGGCGGCGTCATCCTCGGCCCCGAGACCGGCGGCGGCGGCCTCGCGGTATTGGGTCAACGCCGCCTCGGTCACCGGCAGAGGGAGGTTTGCCGCGCCCGCGATGGCAGTGACGATGCCCAGATCCTTGGGCCAGATCGTGATCGCCGAGCGCGGGGTGTAGTCGGCCTCGATCACATGCGGCGCGCGGTTCTCGAACATCCAGGACGTGCCCGCAGAGACCCGGATGATGTCGAGCACGCGCGCCAGATCGAGCCCCTGCGAGGCGGCGAAGCTGAGCGCCTCGCCCATGGCGGCAATATGCACGCCCGCGAGCAACTGGTTGACCGCCTTCATCGCCGAGCCTGCACCTGCGCTGTCGCCCAAATGGTGCACGGTTTCGGCCATGGCGTCGAGCACGGGGGCGGCGCCGTCGAACGCCTCTACGCTGCCCGAGGCCATGATCGACAGGCGGCCTTCGGCGGCCTTGGCGGCCCCGCCGGAAATCGGTGCGTCGAGATAGTGCAGGCCCGCGCGGATGGCCTCGCCCTCCATCTCGCGGGCGAAGTCGGGCGGCACGGTGGCGCAGCCGAGGATGGTGCCGCCGGGGGCCAGATGGCGTGCCCAGCCTTGCGGTCCGAAGAGCGCCGCGCGCATCTGATCGGCGTTGAGCACGACGCAGACGAGGATCTCCGCCGCGGGGCTGTCGGGGGTGAGTGCCTGCCCCCCTGCCGCCGTCAATTCGTCGACGCGCGACGGGTCGGGGTCGAACCCGTATACCTCAAGGCCCGCGCGCTGCACCGATTGCGCCATGCCCTGCCCCATCGAGCCGAGCCCCGCGAAATGAACGATCCGTGTCATGGTGTGCCTCCGAGGAGAAAATCCACCGGCCAGAGCGTGATCGCCGGGACATAGGTGATGATCATCAGCGCGCCGAAGACGGTCAGCACGAACCATGCCAGTTGCGGGATGATCCGTTCGACCGGCAGGTCGGCCACGGCGCAGGCGGCAAAGAGATTGACGCCAAGCGGCGGGGTGATCATGCCGAGCGCGAGATTGACCACGATGACCAGCCCGAAATGCACCGGATCGACGCCGTAGCTGATGGCGATGGGCGTGAGGATCGGGGCCAGCACGAGGATCGCCGCCGAGGTTTCGATGAACATGCCGATCACCAGCAGCATCAGGTTCACGACCAGCAGAAATGCGATGCGGCTCTCGAACACGTCCTTGAACCACGCCGCGATCTCGTTGGGCAGGCCCGAGCGGGTGATGAGGAAGGAAAACAGCGCCGCCGCCGAGATGATCAGCATGATCGCCGAGGTGGCGAGCACGGTTTTCTTGAGGATCTGCGGCAGGTCGGCGAACCGCAATTCGCGGTAGAAGACCATGCCGACGATCACCGCCGCCGCGACGGCTGCGGCACTTGCCTCGGTCGGGGTGAAGATGCCGGAATAGATGCCGCCGAGGATCACGACGGGCACGATCAGCGCGGGCAGCGCGGATTTGAGCGCCGGGCCGAGACGGGGCCGGTTGCGCCCGTCCTCGAGCCCGATGCCGCGCACCCGGCAAAGGATCAGCACCAGCGCCATCAGCGCGCCCGCGACCAGCACCCCCGGCCCGATGCCCGCGATGAAGAGCTGTCCGATGGAGGTGTCGGTGGACACGCCATAAAGGATGAGCGGGATCGAGGGCGGGATCAGCACGCCCAGTTCGGCGGAGCTGGCCTGCACCGAGGCGGCGAGCGGTTTGGGATAGCCATGCTTGACCATCGCCGGAATGAGGATCGCGCCGATCGCGAAGGTGGTGGCGACCGAGGAGCCCGAGACCGAGGCGAACATCATGCAGGTCAGCACGCAGGAGGCCGCAAGCCCGCCCTGAATGCCGCCGACGATGGATTTCGCCAGTTCCACCAGCCGGTGCGAGATGCCCCCCGCCGACATCAGGTTGCCCGCGAGGATGAAAAGCGGAATCGCCATCAACGGAAAGCTGTCGATGCCGGTGAACATGCGCTGCGCCACCAGGAGCAGCGGCAGGCGGCCATGCGCCTCGATCCCGAGGACCGAGGCGAGGCCGATGGCCACGGCAATCGGCACGCCCGCCAGAAAGAAGATCGCGAGCGACAGGGCGAGGGCGAGATTCATGCGTCACTCTCCGCCGGTTGCAGCCCGCCGAACCGGATCGCACGCAGCGCGCAGCCCAGGATTGCGATGAAGATGAAGACCGACCCCACGGGCAGCGCGGCGTAGACCCAGGCGATGGAAATCTCAAGGGCTGCGAGTTTCTGGCCCATGACCCGCTCGGTCATCGACCAGCCCTGCCAGAACAGGATCGCGAAAAAGGTGAGCGTCAGGCCGCAGGCGACAAGGTAGAGCACGAAGCCGAGGCGCGGCGGCAGGAGGCGTTGCACAATCTCGACGGCGATCATCGTGCCCTCGCGAAACGCCGGGGCGACGCCGAGGAAGACCGACCAGATCATCGCCGACCGGGTGATCACCTCGGACCAGGTGGAGGGGTGGCCGAAGACGAAGCGTGTCGTCACCTGATAGAGCGCGAGCGCGGTCGCGATCAGCAGAAAGCCGATGGCGAGCCGCAGGGCGATGCCGGTGGTGATCGCCTCGAACCTGAGAAAGAGTGTCATCGCCGCCCTCTCGAAAGAAAACGGGCCGGCGCGCAGGACCCGCGCCGACCCTTACCGTGACAGCGACGTTATTCGACGGCCTTGATGCGGTCCACCATCTCGGAGCCATACTGATCGGTGTAGACCGAGTAGGAGCTTTCGGCGGCAAGCTTGGCGAAGGGCGCCTTGTCGATATCGGTGATCACCTCCATGCCGTTCTCGCGCAGCATTTCGACGCCGGCCTCTTCCAGCCGGTTGACCTCGGCGCGGGTGGCGGCGGCGGAGGCCTTGGCAGCCTGCCGGAACCAGCCCTGCTGTTCCTCGGTCAGCCCGTCAAACAGGATCGGCGAGGCCAGCACCACGGCGGGCGAATAGACATGGCCGGTGAGCGAGACGTATTTCTGCACCTCCCAGAATTTCGACGCGGTGATCACGGTCACCGGGTTTTCCTGCCCGTCGACCACGCCCTGTTGCAGCGCGCCGAACAGTTCCGGAAAGGCCATCGGCGTGGGTGCCGCGCCCATCCCCTCGAAGGCGGCCATATGCACGCGGTTTTCCATCGTGCGCAGCTTCAGCCCCTCGAGATCCTCGGGCGTGCGCACCGGGCGCTGCGAGTTGGTCACGTGGCGAAAGCCATTTTCCGACCAGGCAAGGCCGACGAGGTTGTTCTTGCCGATCTCGTCAAGCAGTTCCTGCCCGATCTCGCCATCAAGCGTGGTGCGTGCATGGTCGTAGTCGCGGAAGAGGAACGGCAGGTCGAGCGCATAGACCTGCGGCACGAAGTTGCCCAAGGGGCCGGTGGAGGTGATGACCACGTCGAGCGAGCCGATCTGAAGCCCCTCGATCATGTCACGCTCACCGCCCAACTGGCCCGCCGGGGCCTGCTCGCCGGTGAAAGTGCCACCCGAAAGCTCGGTCAGCGTGTCGATGAAGGCCTGCGCGCCGACGCCGTAATGCGATTGCGGCGACAGCGAATGGCCGATGACGATGTTTTGCTGCGCGTGGCCTGCGGTGGCGAGCGCAAGCGCGGCAAGCGCGCCGACTGCGAAATGTTTCATGAAACTCCTCCTGATGTTGGCCCGGCGGGTCGATGCCCCGGGCCCGTGTCCTCGCCCTCTCCCTTGACGCAAGCGGCGGGCGAACGCCTGTTCAGTCGCGTCTGGGGAGATGGATACAGTTTATGACAGCGCTGTCAATACGGTCACGGAACACCTGAAATTGTAACGCAGGACTCAGATTTGGAATGACAGCGATACCATAATGCCGCATTTTCGCGGCATGGACGACGACCGTCAAGACATTCAGACCCGCCGCCCCACCCTGTCACAGGTGGCGCGCGCCGCCGGGGTGAGCGAGATCACCGCAAGCCGTGCGCTGCGCCGCGACGGCCCGGTCGCGCGCGCCACGCGTGACCGGGTGGAGCGCGCCGCAATCGCGCTCAACTACGTGCCGAACCGGCTGGCGGGGACGCTGGCGGGGGCCGCGTCGCGGCAGGTGGGGGTGATCCTGCCGTCGCTGTCGAACATCGTCTTTGCGGATGTGCTGAAGGGGCTGGAGGATCGGCTGGAGGGTGATGGCTATCATCCGATCCTGGGCATTTCCAACTACGACCCGCTGCGCGAAGAGCGGCTCTTGCGCGACCTCTTGTCGTGGCGGCCCGCCGGGCTGGTGATCGCCCCCGCGCGCAAGACCGATGTCACGCGCGGCCTGCTGGCGGCGGCCGATCTGCCGGTGGTCGAGATCATGGATGTGGATGCCGAGAGCGCCGACATGGCGGTCGGGATCTCGCATCGCGGGGCGGGGCGGGCGATGGCGCATTACCTCGCCGGGCGCGGCTATCGGCGCTTTGCCTATCTCGGCCACGGGATCGAGACGGATTTTCGCGCCACGCAGCGGCTCGACGGGTTTCGCGACGGGCTGCGCGAGGTTGGCGTCACGCTTGGCGATGTGCTGTGCCTGCCCGGCCCCTCGACCGTGCCCTTGGGGCGCGAGGGGCTGGCGCGGCTGCTGGCCGAGGCCGAAACCCCGCCCGAGGCGGTGTTTTTCTCCAATGACGACATGGCCGTCGGCGGCGCGTTTCACTGTCAGGCGGCGGGGATCGCGGTGCCCGAGGATCTGGCGCTGGCGGGGTTCAACGGGCTGAGCATCGGGCAGGCGCTGCCCAAGCCACTGACCACCATCGCCTCGCAGCGCGAGCATATCGGGTTTGTCGCCGCCACCCACCTGCTCGACCGGCTGGCCGGAGGCAGCCCGCCGCGCGTGACCAATGTCGATTTCCGGCTGATCCCCGGAGCCACTGCCTGACCGCTCAGATGCAGCGGCCGCCATCGACCTCCATGCAGACGCCGGTGACCATGCCGGCCTCGTCCGAGCAGAGATAGAGCGCGGCATTGGCCAGGTCCTGCGGGGTGGAGAACCGACCCAGGGGAATCGTCGAGAGAAACTTCTCGCGCATCTCGGGGGTGTCCTCGCCCAGAAAGCTCTTGAGCAGCGGCGTGTCGCCCGCCACCGGGTTGAGCGCGTTGACGCGGATGCCCATGGGCGCCAGTTCCACCGCCATGGTGCGGGTCGCGGTGATCATCCAGCCCTTGGAGGCGTTGTACCAGTTGAGGCGCGGTCGCGGCGAGACGCCGGCGGTCGAGGCGATGTTGAGGATCGCGCCCTGCCCGCGCGCCTTCATCTGCGGCACGAGCGCGCGCGCGGTGAGGTAGACGGATTTGCAGTTGATCGCAAAGACCCGGTCGAAATCCGCCTCGCTGACGTCTTCGAGGAGGCTGGGCATGTGGGTGACGCCTGCATTGTTGACGAGGATGTCCACATGCCCCATCCGCGCCTGCGCCTCGGCGATCATCGCCGCCACCTGCGCGCCGTCCGAGACATCGCAGGTATGGGCGATGCCGCCATGCTCTGCGGCCACACGCGCGGCGGCCTCGGCGTTGATATCGACGACAAGCACCTGTGCGCCTTCCTCTGCAAAGCGCCGCGCGATGCCTTCGCCAAAGCCCGAGCCCGCGCCTGTCACGATCGCCGTCTTGCCGTTGAGCCGCATGGGGTATGTCCTTTTCCGCTGTGATCCGTTCGGACCGCAAGTGACACGAAACGGCGGGATTTGGAAAATGGTTTTTGTGGCAAGGCCCGGCGTTGCACATCCGGTCCAACACCCTAAAGTGCCGCGCAACACGACAGAGCAAGGGACAGGACATGCAGAAACGACCGCTCGGGCGCACCGGCATGGAGGTGAGCGCGCTCTGCCTCGGCTCGATGACATGGGGCGCGCAGAATACCGCCGCCGAGGGGCACGCGCAAATCGACCGCGCGCTGGAGCGCGGGGTGAATTTCATCGACACCGCCGAGATGTATCCAACCGCCCCGATCCGGGCCGAGACCACCGGGCGCACCGAAGAAATCATCGGCGAATGGTTCGCCCGGACCGGGCGGCGGGCCGAGGTGATCCTCGCCACCAAGCATTCCGGCATCGGCTTTGCCCATGCCCGCGATGGCGCGCCGATTTCCGCCGCCACCATCCCCGAGGCGATTGATGGCTCACTGCGGCGGCTGCAGACCGACCATATCGACCTCTACCAGTTTCACTGGCCGAACCGGGGCAGCTACATGTTCCGGCAGAACTGGAGCTTCGATCCCTCGGGTCAGGACCGCGCCGAGACGCTCGCGCATATGGAAGAGACGCTCGAGGCCTTGCAGCGCGAAGTGGACAAGGGCCGCATCCGCGCCTTTGGCCTGTCGAACGAAAGCGCCTGGGGCACCGCGCAATGGCTGCGGCTGGCAGAGGCCGGGCATGGCCCGCGCGTGGCCTCGATCCAGAATGAATATTCGCTGATGTGTCGGCTTTTTGACACCGACCTTGCGGAGTTGAGCGTGAACGAGGATGTCGGGTTGCTCGCGTTCTCGCCGCTCGCGGCGGGGCTGCTTACGGGCAAGTATCAGGGCGGCGCGCTGCCCGAAGGCTCTCGCATGACGATCAACACCGATCTGGGCGGGCGCAGGGGGCCGCGTGCGTTCGAGGTGGTCGAGGCCTATCTCGGCGTGGCGCGCAAGCACGGGCTCGACGCGGTGCAGATGGCACTCGCCTGGTGCCTGACGCGGCCTTTCATGTGCTCGGCGATTTTTGGGGCCACCAGCATGGGTCAGCTCGATCTGGCGCTTGGTGCGGCGGAGATCACGCTGGGCGATGAGGTGCTCTCTGATCTCGACGCCGCGCACCGCGCCCATCCCATGCCCTATTGACCCTGCCCCCCTTGTCTGGGGGCACGGCCCGGCGTATACGCGCGCCCTGACCCAGAAGGAGCGAAAGCCATGGTAGGCAGTGCCAATCTCAACGTGATGCTGAAAGCCGCGCGCAAGGCGGGGCGGGCGCTGGCCAAGGATTTCCGCGAGGTCGAGAACCTTCAGGTCTCGATGAAGGGGGCGGGCGATTTCGTCAGCCGCGCCGATATCGCCGCCGAGAAGATCCTCAAGACCGAATTGATGGGCGCGCGCCCGACCTATGGCTGGCTGGCCGAAGAGGGCGGCGAGGAGCCGGGTCAGGACCCCACCCGCCGCTGGATCGTCGACCCATTGGACGGCACCACGAACTTCCTGCACGGCCTGCCGCATTGGGCGGTGTCGATCGCGCTCGAACACAAGGGCGAGGTGGTCGCGGGCGTGATCTATGATCCCTCCAAGGACGAGGCGTTCTTTGCCGAAAAGGGCACCGGGGCCTGGATGAACGAGGGGCGGTTGCGCGTCTCGGGGCGTCACAAGATGATCGAGGCGATCTTTGCCACCGGCCTGCCCTTTGGCGGGCGCGCGGACCTGCCCGACACCTTGCAGGATCTGGCCCGCCTGCTGCCGACCTGCGCCGGTGTACGGCGGTGGGGCTCGGCGGCGCTCGACATGGCCTATGTGGCGGCGGGGCGCTATGACGGGTTCTGGGAACGGCATCTGAACGCCTGGGATCTGGCGGCGGGCGTGATCATCGTGCGCGAGGCCGGCGGCTTCATCGAGCCGCTGAGCAAAGGCGGCGACATCCTCGGCGATGGCGCAGTGATCTGCGCCAACGAGCCGCTCTTCGACAAGTTCGCCAAGACGATCCGGGGCTAGATCTCGTCGCGCAAATGCCGCAGGTGATCGGGCAAGCCCCGCGCGGTCACCGCCGCCTCGCGCAAGAGCCCGTCGAAATGCAGGGTCATCGCCTGCACCCGTTCGGTATCGCGAAACACCAGGTAGTTGCGCCCGAGATAAAGCACCGCGAGGAGCGGCCCGAAAATCGTGATCGGCGCGGAATAAAGGCGACGGGCGTCAAAAAGATAAAGCCGCAGGCTCGGGTAGAGCTGTGACGTCACGGCGATGAAATGATCGAGCTGCGCGCGGCGGGTCTCGTCGGGCAGGTTGCGGTAGTAGCCCTCGCCGCGCGCAAAGCTCTCGATCTCGTAGAGCGGCAGCGCGATTTCGTAATCCGAGCGCGCCGCGCGCATCCAGGCCATGCGGTCCTCGGACGCACCGATGGCCTGATCGGTGGAGCGGCCCAGATGGGGCGCGTATTCCCATTCCAGCATGTCGCGGGTCTTGAGCATGTCGGGCAGACCGGCGGGCACGTGACGGATCTTGTAGCCCGCCGCCTCCTTGTGCCAGGCGAAGATCTGCTCGTCCACCAGCGCACGGGGGGCCTCGGTCAGCGACAGGGTGTTGGCCAGCATGTCGGCGGCGGTCTCGGGCCGGTCGGTAAGGCCCAGAAGCCAATCCGCCGAGACCCCGAGCGCGCCCGCGCATTCGCCCACCACCTGCGCATTGGGCAGCCGAGCCCCCACCCCCTTGAGCAGTTGCGAGACGGTCGAGCGGTCCACCCCGATGGCGCGGGCGAGCGCGCTTTGATTGGTGTCGCGCAGGCGCATCGCCTCGGCCAGACGGGCCCGAAACAGCGTGGCGCGCAGGCGTTTGTCGATTTTTTCAGTCATATGGTGATATAAATCACAATTGCGGAGAAATGTTAACCATTTCCGAAATGGCCGATCAACCGGATAGCAACCATTCTCTGCGCATCGTTCAATCAAATGGAGGGGACATGGAGACGCGATTGCGCAGCATCGTGAAAGCGGTGATCTGGAACCTGATAGGTCTGTCGGTCATGGCGGGGGTCGGACTGGCCGTCACCGGCTCGCTCACGGCGGGCGGGGTGATGGCGGTGATCAACACGGTGATCGGGTTCACCACCTATCTGCTTTATGAACGCGTCTGGTCACGCATTCATTGGGGCCGCTGTCATGGATGAGGCACGCCCTGGCGCGGTGGACTGGCCTACCCTGCTGTTGCTCGTCGCCTGTTACGGGGTCTGGATCCTCGGGACCATATGGGCGGCGGCGCTCTGGCTGCCGGTTGGTGTGGCCCTGACCGGGCTGGCCATCGCGTTGCATTCCTCGCTCTGTCACGAGGCGCTGCACGGTCATCCGTTCCGGCAACGGCTCTGGAACGAGCTGGTGGTCTTTCCCTGCCTGTGCCTGCTCATCCCTTACGGACGGTTCCGCGACACCCATCTCGCGCATCACCGCGAGGAGCGTCTGACCGATCCTTATGATGACCCGGAATCGAACTATCTGGACCCCAAGGTGTGGGACCGGTTGCCGGGCTGGGGCCGGGCCGTTCTGCGCGCCAACAACACGCTGGCGGGGCGGATGATCCTGGGTCCGTTCATCGCGCAATCGGCATTCCTGCGCGCCGACTGGCAGGCAATCCGGGCCGGGGACCGCGCCGTGCTGCGGGCATGGGCGTGGCATGTGCCGCAGGTGGCGGTGGTGCTGGCCTGGGTGGCCTACGCGCCGATGCCGATCTGGGCCTATCTGCTGGCGGTCTGGCTGGGCCTTGCGCTCCTGAAGATCCGCACCTTTCTGGAGCATCGCGCGCATGAGCGGGCGAGCGGGCGCACGGTGATCGTCGAGGATCGGGGGCCGCTGGCATTCCTGTTTCTGAACAACAACCTGCACGTGGTGCATCACATGCACCCCGAGGTGCCGTGGTACCGCCTGCCCGCGCTCTATGCCGCGCGGCGCGATCATTACCGGCGGCGCAACGGTGGCTATGTCTATCGCTCCTACGGGCAGATCTTCCGCGATTACCTGTGGCGCACCAAGGATCCGGTGCCGCATCCGCTCTGGCCGTGGCGGCGGGGCTGAGCGGACTGCAACGGTGATCGACCGCGCATCATGTCGCCCGGCAGTTCAGCGATATAAGGGGCCGGATGCGGTTTCTCATGAGGTTGGTCCCCGCTGAGTGCCAGCGCAGTGGTGCGTGCATCCGACCATGGATGCGCGCGGCCATAGGCCCAGTCGCGCTCCGGATCAGACCCCGTACTGTTTCAGAACAAGCTTCCCTGCCCCTTGGGCGGTTCCTTCGGCTTTGGCGCGGGCTTGGCCGCCTTGCGCGGGACCGTCCCCACCTCCCCGAGGCTCAACACCCCATCGGCGAACTCGATCTCCAGCGCCCCGGCTGCCGCCGCCGCGTCGCGGGTGGTCACCAGCGCGCCATCGCCACGCACCACCGCGTAGCCGCGTCGCAGCGTTTCCCTGTAGCCCAGCGTCTCGCGCAGCCGGTCGAGCGCGCCAAGGCGCTCGCGCCAGTCCTTCGTCTGCCGCCCTGCGGCATCCGAAAACCGCGTCGTCATGCGATCCAGCTCGCGCCTCTTGAGCTCGATATCGCGGGTCAGCGCATTAATATTGAGCCGCGCGGCGGTATTGGACAGCCGCCGCCGGTCGCCCTCGACCGCGCGCCGCAAGAGCGATGGGCGCAAGGCCCCCGCACGCTCCGACAGCGCCACGCGCCGCACCTGCACCGAGCGGATGAGCGCGGCAGGCAGGCGGTCCGACCAGGTGTCGAACCGCTGGCGGGGTGTTTCGAGCAAGGTCTCGACCCGCGGCAGGGCGCGCGCCAGATCACGCAGGCGCTGGCCCCGCAGGGTGATCGCCTGACCCTGCGCATGGCTGAGCCGCGCGGCCTGCCCGTCAAGCCAGACCAGCAGGTCGAGCCGCACCGGCACGGCGAGTTCCGCCGCCGCCGTCGGCGTCGGCGCGCGCTTGTCGGAGGCATAATCAATCAGCGTGGTGTCGGTCTCGTGCCCCACGGCAGAGATCAGCGGAATGTCACTCTCGGCGGCGGCGCGCACCACCGCCTCGTCGTTGAACCCCCACAGATCCTCGACCGACCCGCCGCCGCGCGCCACGATGATCAGATCCGGACGCGGCAAGGCCCCACCGGGGGTGAAGGCGTTGAAGCCGCGAATGGCGCGCGCCACCTCGGGCGCGCATTTCTCGCCCTGCACGGCCACGGGCCAGATCAGAACCTTGCGCGGGAACCGCTCGCGCAGCCGGTGGAGGATGTCGCGGATCACCGCCCCCGAGGGCGAGGTGACGACGCCGATGATCTCGGGCAGGTAGGGCAAGGGCTGCTTGCGCTCGGCCGCAAAAAGCCCCTCGGTCGCCAGCGCCGCCTTGCGCTTTTCCAGCATCGCCATCAGCGCGCCCATGCCCGCCGGTTTGATATCCTCGATCACGATCTGATAGCGCGACTGGCCGGGGAAAGTGGTCAGCCGCCCGGTGGCGACCACTTCCATCCCCTCCTCGGGCTCGACCGAGAGGCGCGCCGCCACCCCCTTCCAGATCACCCCCGACAGAACCGCGCGGTCATCCTTGAGGTCAAGATAGATATGGCCCGAGCGGGGTCTCGAAATCCGCCCCAATTCGCCGCGCACCCGGACATGGCTGAACTCGCCTTCGATCACCCGCTTGATCGCACCCGACAGGTCAGAGACCGAGAATTCGGGGGCGTTCTCGCCGGGATCGGGATCGTCGATAAGATCGGACATGCTGCTGCCTTGTGTCTGCCTGCGCGTCACCCTAGAACGCCTGCCAAGCGAGGCCAAGCCGGAGTTATGCGCCATGAATATCCTGATCCTCGGCGGCGGGGGCCGTGAGCACGCCCTTGCCTGGGCCGCGTTGCAGAACCCCAAATGCGACCGGCTGATCGTGGCCCCCGGCAATGCCGGGATCGCCGAGATCGCGGATTGCGCGACGCTCGACATTCTCGACGGGGGGGGCGTGGCCGGGTTCTGCGAGGCAGAGGCGATTGATTTCGTGATCATCGGGCCCGAGGCACCGCTGGCCGCAGGCGTGGCCGACCGGCTGCGCGAGGCGGGGCTGCTGGTCTTTGGCCCCGGCGCCGAGGCGGCGCGGCTCGAGGCCTCAAAGAGTTTCACCAAGACAATCTGCAACGCGGCGGGGGCACCCACCGCCGCCTATGGCCATTTCACCGACCACACGGCGGCGCGCGATTACGTAAAGACCCAAGGCGCGCCGATCGTGGTCAAGGCTGATGGCCTTGCGGCGGGCAAGGGCGTGATCGTGGCCGAGACCGAGGCGCAGGCGCTCGCCGCGCTCGACGACATGTTCGGCGGCGAATTCGGCGCGGCCGGGGCCGAGGTGGTGATCGAGGAATTCATGACCGGAGAAGAAGCCTCGTTCTTCGTTCTCTGCGACGGAGAGACCGCCCTGCCCATCGGCACCGCGCAGGATCACAAGCGCGTCGGCGAGGGTGATACCGGCCCCAACACCGGCGGCATGGGGGCCTATTCCCCCGCGCCGGTGATGACCGAGGCGGTCACGCAAAAGGCGCTCGACCAGATCGTGCGCCCGGTTCTGGCGGAAATGGTGCGGCGCGGCACGCCCTATCAGGGGGTGCTTTTCGTCGGGCTGATGATCGAGGACGGCGAGCCCCGGCTGGTGGAATTCAACGTCCGCTTCGGCGACCCGGAGGCCCAGGTGCTGATGATGCGGCTGGGCGGTCAGGCGCTTGATCTGATGCAGGCGGCGGCCGAGGGGCGGCTGGACGCAGCCCGGGTCAACTGGGCCGAGGATCACGCGCTGACCGTGGTGATGGCGGCCAAGGGCTATCCCGGCCCCTATGACAAGGGCAGCGAGATCAACGGGATCGAGGACGCCCCCGAAGACAGCTTTCACCAGATCTTTCACGCGGGCACGGCACGCCGCGACGGGCGGTATGTGGCCAGCGGCGGGCGCGTTCTGGCCGCGACGGCGCGCGGCGCCAGTCTGCGCGAGGCGGCGGACCGGGCCTATGCCCTTGCCGACCGGATCGACTGGCCGGACGGGTTCTGCCGCCGCGATATCGGCTGGCGCGCGCTCTGACCGGCGCGCACCCTCAGCGCAACTGGCAGAGCGGCGCACCCTTGAGAAGCGAGGTCACGAAACGCCCCTCGGCGGTGTCGCGAATGCCGTAGCCATAGCCGCGCAGGCGGTGCTTCCATTCACGCTCGGACACGGCAAGGTGACGCTCGCGCAGGACAAGATCGCGAATCTCGCGGTTCGGTTCAGACTGGTTCAGGTTCATCGTTTCCATCCCTGTTACGGTTCTCCGATAATTCAGGGATAGTTGACCGATGTGGCATCAATCGCGCCGGATTGTGGCGCGGTCGGGGAAATGTCGGGACGGTTCAGCGGGGCGTGGCATCAACCCGTGCCAGCTGCGCCGCGTGCTCCTGCCGCGCCCGCGCCGCCGCGATCAGCGCTCGGAAGATGCCCATTTGCCGATGCGCGTAAAAGAGATGCTCCGGATGCCATTGCACGCCAAGGGCAAACGGGTCTGCGACCCGCTCGATGGCCTGGATCATGCCGCCCTGATCGCGCGCCGCCACGCGCAAGCCTTCGCCCAGCCGGTCCACCGCCTGCGTATGCAGCGCGTTCACCTTCATCGGGCGCAAACCCGCCAGATGCGCCAGCCGCGTGCCCGCCTCGATATGCACCGTCTTGCGCGGCAACACCGTGCGGATATGGTCACTGGCCGCGTAGGTCGCATAGGCATCCTGATGCAGCGTCCCGCCCAGCGCGATATTGAGCATCTGGCTGCCCCGGCAGATGCCCAGTACCGGCTTGGATTTCACGAACGCCCCCAGCAGCACGCCCCGCTCCAGCGCATCGCGCGCCGGGTCGAGCCGGGCCGAGGTCACGATCCGCCCGCCATAGAGATCGGGCGAGATGTCGTCGCCGCCGCCGATGATCACCCCGTCCACCCGGTCGATTTCCGCCGCGCGCCCGGCCTGCCAGCGCCGCGCGCAGCCCCCCGCAAGCCAGACATTGAGCGCAATCAGCGGATAGATGCGCCAGCCCGAGCGGCGCGAGACGGTGACCCCAATCACGGGGCGGGAGGCTTGACTCATGCCGGGTTCAACCCCGCCGTTTGCAGGATACGCCCCGCCCGCGCGGCCCAGCTTTGCCGGGAAATCGTCAGCAGGCCATGATCGTCCTCCCAGGCCCGCGCCAGCCGGTCGAGCAGTGCGCCATCGGCCGCCACCCGTTCGACCGTCCGCCAACGTCGCCATTCATGCGCAATGGACCAGCCCGCCTCGTCGATCCGGCAATCGGGCAGGCGGAAGTGAAAGGTCGGGCGCGCCGAGGTCTTGTCGGAAATCGCCGCCGCGATGCGCTCGGGCTCGAACTGCGCGAAGACCGGCAGCATGTCGAGGCCACGATTGCGGCTTGGCGTGTGCTCCAGATAAAGCCCGGTCACTGCGTCGCGCGTGGCCCCCGGCCCGGCCCCGATCAGCGCGCGCACGAACTCGGTCGGATAAGGATCGGTGAACGGCAACAGGCGGCGCGATTCGTCAATCGGGTCATTGATGCGCAGCCAGTCCTCGATCAGCGCATAGGCCAGCAGCGGCCGCACGATATCGGCGTCCCGGTCACTCGCGATCTCGATATTGAGATGCAGACCAAAGCCAAAGAACCAGCCCGCCCCACTGCCCAGCGCCCCCGCCTCGCGCAAGCGGTCACGCAGCGCATCGAGTCGGGAAAGCCCGTCCATGTCGAGCGGTTCGCTCACGATCTCGACCGGCACCACCTCGCGCCCCAGATCCAGCGCCAGATCGCGCAGCCTGCTCTTTTGTGCCTTGCGCAGAAAGATATCGAGATAGACCTCGATCCGCCCGATGTGGCTGTTCTCGATATGCCAGATGTGGCTATCGACCTGTTTGATTGCACCGCCAACCACCTCGGCACATAAACGCGCCACCTCGGCCTCGGGCAGCCCGCCAAGCTCGATTTCCACGCCCACAAGGCGCGGATCACCCTTGGCATTGAGAGGCTGCGGCAGGGGCGCGAACTCCGCCACGGATCAGAGCCCCGCCTCGGCCTCGACATCGCGGCGCGGCTTGCGGGCGCGCTCGGTGGCGGATTTCAACTGCCCGCAGGCGGCCATGATATCCTCGCCGCGCGGCGTGCGGATGGGGCTCGCATAGCCCGCCTTGTAGATGATGTCGGCAAACCGCTCGATCCGCTCCCAGTCGCTGCGCTGATGCGGCGCGCCGGGCCATTCGTTGAACGGGATCAGGTTGATCTTGGCCGGAATGCCCTTGATCAACTGCACCAGCCGGCGGGCATCGGCATCGCTGTCATTGACGTCCTTGAGCATGACATATTCAAAGGTGATGCGCTCGGAATTGGACAGGCGCGGATATTCGCGCAGCGCGCCCAGCAGCGTCTCGATATTCCATTTCTTGTTGATCGGCACCAGCTTGTCGCGCACCTCGTCGGTGGTGGCGTGGAAGCTGACAGCGAGCAGACAGCCGATTTCCTCCGCCGTCTTGGCGATTTCCGGCACCACGCCGGAGGTCGACAGCGTGATCCGGCGACGCGACAGCGAAATCCCCTCGCCATCCATCGCGATCTTCATCGCGTCGCGCACATTGTCGAAATTATAGAGCGGCTCGCCCATGCCCATCAGCACAATGTTGCTGATCAGGCGCGGGCGCTCGCCCGCCCCCTCGCCGGGTTTGGGCCACTCATTCAGATCGTCGCGCGCCAGCATCACCTGACCGATGATCTCTCCGGCGGTGAGGTTGCGCACCAGTTTCTGCGTGCCGGTATGGCAGAACGAACAGGTCAGCGTGCAGCCCACCTGAGACGAGATGCACAGCGTGCCGCGATCCGTCTCGGGGATATAGACCACCTCGACCTCATGCCCGCCTGCAATCCGCACCAGGTATTTGCGCGTGCCGTCGGCGCTGACCTGTTTGCTGACCACCTCGGGGATCTCGATCACGAATTTTTCGGCCAGATCGGCGCGATACGCCTTGGCGAGATTGGTCATCGCGTTAAAGTCGCGCACGCCCCATCCATAAATCCACTGCCAGATCTGATTGACCCGCATCCTGGCCTGCTTTTCCGGCGTGCCGTGCGCGATCAAGACCTCGCGCAGCCGCTCCCGGGTCAGCCCGACCAGATTGATCGGCCCGTCGGGCAGCTTGCGGGGGATGGTCATCACGTCCTGCGTGATCGGGGCGGTCTGTGTCATGGCTCTTTCGTGCGTCTGAGGGAATGTCACGTCATATAGGGGTTTGGCACCGATTCCAAAACCTCTTTGCTCGGGGCGCGGGTGATGAGCTATTTTGGTCACCCCCGGGGCGGGCTTGATGAGCGTTGCGTGAACCATCGAAATTGAGAATTGTGGCAGATCGCTTGGTAAGCCGCGCGGGACCAGGCAATACCCGGACAAAATCGCCCGACACCTGCCGCATCGCCCAAACCCGAGACTGCCTTGAACAGCGGCACCTCGCGCGGTGCAATGGAGGCGCAGATTTTCGGTCGCAGCGGTCGCATGATGCGGATTATCACCCTATTGGGCTTCAAAGTGACAAGGAGGGTTCGATGGAAATTCAGATAAGACAGGCGATCGAGGCGGATGCGGTCGATGCGATTGGTACTTTGCATCTCTCGATCACTGAACTCTGTGTCGCTGATCATAAGAACGATGCCCAGGAAATCGAGGCCTGGTTGGGAAACAAGACCGTCGAGGCATGGAAGAAATGGGTCGCGCGAAAAGATGCAGTAGTGTTGGTGGCGGTCCGGGATAAGACTGTTGTCGGCGTTGGCATGGTTTTGTTACGGGGAGAGATCCTGTTGAACTACGTCCATCCAGACGCGCGATTTTCCGGCGTCAGCAAAGCTCTTTTGGCCGCGATGGAGCGAGAATTGCGGTCTTGCGATGTTCACCGCTGCGAACTTGAAAGCACGATTACGGCCCGGTGTTTTTATGAGAGGTGTGGGTTCAAGCAAGAGGAAGATAATGCCTTGAACCTTTCGAAATCCCTGTAGGGATATAGGATCAGAAAGGCCTCAAAGGTCCGTTCACTCCCCACCGACGCAATACCGACAGAATACCGACGCGATACAGCCCCTCATCCGAGCCGCGCCACCCGCTCGTGGCAAGGGCAGGTGACGAGGTGATCGTTGACCATCCCCACCGCCTGCATGAAGGCATAGACGATGGTGGGGCCGCAGAATTTGAATCCGCGTTTCTTCAAATCTTTCGAAATTTTTACGGAAAGATCGGTCTGCGCGGGCACCTCTGCTAGGGTCTGCCAGCGGTTCTGGAGGGGGCGCCCGCCGACATGATCCCAGAGGTAGCGGTCAAAGCCCTGTTCGGCCTCGATCACAGCCCAGGCTTGGGCATTTCCGATGGTCGCCTCGATCTTGCCGCGGTGCCGGATGATCCCCGGATCAGCCAGCAGGCGAACAACCTCTTCCTCCCCCCATTCGGCGATGACATGCGGATCAAACCCCTGAAATGCCTCACGAAAACTCTCGCGCTTGCGCAGGATGGTGATCCAGCTCAACCCCGCCTGAAACCCGTCGAGGATGAGCTTTTCCCACAGCGCGCGGCTGTCATATTCGGGCACGCCCCATTCGTGATCGTGATAGGCCTCATAGAGCGCATCCGCCCCCACCCAACCGCAGCGTTCCATCGCCTGTCCCCGTGTTTTCGTTCAAATTCGCCCTTTAAACTGTCCTTAAGGGATCTGCCCCAGCTTGGGAACACGCCAGTCTCGGAGGGCAAGATGGGCAAGACACGCAAATGGGCCGATATCCCGGCCGGGCATGACAACCCGCTATCCTACGCCGTTTCGGCGCGGGATCGCTCGGTCATCGAGATGGTCGATCAGGCGGTGCGGCACAGACAGGTGATGCTCGCCTATCAGGCCGTGGTCACCGCCGGACAACCGGACAAGCCCGCCTTCTACGAAGGGCTGATTCGCGTCATGGACGCGACCGGACGGGTGATTCCCGCGCGTGAGTTCATTTCACAGATCGAAGTCACGGAAACCGGCCGGGTGGTCGATTGCCTGGCACTGGAAAAAGGGCTGCGCACGCTGCATGACTACCCCGATCTTCGGCTCTCGATCAACATGTCCGCGCGCTCCATCGGCTATGCGCGCTGGATGCGCATCCTGAAAAAGGGACTGTCGGGCGACCCGACCATCGCAGAACGGCTGATCCTCGAAATCACCGAAAGCTCTGCCATGCTGGTGCCGGAACTGGTCACCGGTTTCATGGCCGAATTGCAGCGCAAGGGCATCGGCTTTGCGCTCGACGATTTCGGCGCAGGCTACACATCCTTCCGCTTTCTCAAGGAGTTCTACTTCGACATCCTCAAGATCGACGGGCAGTTCATTCGCGGGATCGCGCGCGATGCGGACAATCAGGTGCTGACCGCCGCGCTGCTGAGCATCGGGCAGCAATTCGACATGGTGACCGTCGCCGAAAGCGTCGAGAAACCCGAGGATGCGGCCTATCTCACCGCGCTCGGGATCGATTGTCTTCAAGGCTACTACTTCGGGGCCCCCACCGTGCGGCCCCCCTGGCTTGACGAGACCCTTGACCGCGCCAGCGCGTGAATGTGACACTCCACCCGTTGCCGCAGCGCGGCATCTGCGATATGACGCGGCGTAACGGCGGAGGAGACGGCGGGATGCGCATTCCAATGCGGCGGCCCCGGTGGCATCCTCGGCCCGGGCAAATCCTGGTGGAGGACACTAATGACCAATGTAGTAATCGCATCCGCAGCACGCACCGCTGTCGGGTCTTTCGGCGGCGCGTTCGCCAACACCCCCGCGCATGATCTGGGCGCGGCCGTTCTGGAGGCCGTGGTCGCACGCGCCGGGATCGACAAATCCGAAGTGAGCGAGACGATCCTTGGTCAGGTCCTGACCGCCGCACAGGGCCAGAATCCGGCCCGTCAGGCGCATATCAATGCCGGGTTGCCAATCGAATCGGCGGCCTGGGGCATCAATCAGGTCTGCGGGTCGGGCCTGCGGGCCGTGGCCCTGGGCGCACAGCACATCCAATTGGGCGACGCCAGCATCATCTGCGCCGGTGGCCAGGAAAACATGACGCTCAGCCCCCATGCCGCGCATCTGCGGGCCGGGCACAAGATGGGCGACATGAAATATATCGACACGATGATCCGTGATGGTCTGTGGGATGCGTTCAACGGCTACCACATGGGCCAGACCGCCGAAAATGTCGCCGAGAAATGGCAGATCAGCCGTGAACAGCAGGACGAGTTCGCCGTTGCCAGCCAGAACAAGGCCGAAGCCGCGCAGAAGGCGGGCAAGTTCGACGACGAGGTGATCGCCTTTACCGTCAAGACCCGCAAGGGCGATATCGTCGTCGACAAGGACGAGTATATCCGCTTTGGGGCAAATATCGACGCGATGTCCAAGATGCGCCCGGCCTTTACCAAGGACGGATCGGTTACGGCGGCCAATGCCAGCGGTCTGAATGACGGGGCCGCCGCGACCCTGCTGATGAGCGCCGACGAGGCCGAGCGCCGCGGCATCGAGCCGCTGGCGCGCATCGCCTCCTATGCCACCGCCGGGCTCGACCCGTCGATCATGGGTGTGGGCCCGATCCATGCCAGCCGCAAGGCGCTGGAAAAGGCCGGGTGGAGCGTCGGCGATCTCGACCTCGTGGAGGCGAACGAGGCGTTTGCCGCGCAGGCCTGTGCGGTCAACAAGGACATGGGCTGGGATCCGTCGATCGTGAACGTCAACGGCGGGGCGATCGCCATCGGCCACCCCATTGGTGCCTCAGGCTGCCGGGTTCTGAACACGCTCTTGTTCGAGATGAAGCGCCGCGGGGCCAGGAAGGGCCTTGCCACGCTCTGCATCGGCGGTGGCATGGGCGTCGCCATGTGCATCGAGCGCCCCTGAACCGGGGCGCGGGGGATGACAGGAAAGGGCGCCCCGGGCGCCCTTTTTCATGCCGCACCCCGCATCGCGGAGATTTTACCGCGCAACAATGTTGCGCTTGCCCAATCAAGAAGATAACCAAGTTACCAACGCATTAGCCAGATTGGAGGATACCATGGCAAGAACTGCACTCGTCACCGGAGGATCACGCGGAATCGGCGCCGCCATTTCAAAGGCGCTCAAGGCCGACGGCTATACCGTCGCCGCGACCTATGCCGGCAACGATGAGGCCGCCGCCAAGTTCACCGAGGAGACCGGCATCAAGACCTACAAGTGGAACGTCGCCGACTATGACAGTTCCAAGGCCGGGATCGAACAGGTCGAGGCCGATCTGGGCCCGATTGAAATCGTGGTCGCCAATGCCGGCATCACCCGCGACGCGCCCTTTCACAAGATGACGCCGGACCAGTGGAATGCGGTGATCGACACCAACCTCACCGGCGTGTTCAACACCGTGCACCCGGTCTGGCCCGGCATGCGCGAGCGCGGCTTTGGCCGAATCGTCGTAATTTCTTCGATCAACGGCCAGAAAGGACAGTTTGCGCAGGTCAACTATGCGGCCACCAAGGCGGGCGATCTGGGCATCATCAAGAGCCTGGCGCAGGAAGGGGCCGCCAAGGGCATCACCGCCAACGCGGTCTGCCCGGGCTACATCGCCACGGAAATGGTGATGGCGGTGCCGGAAAAGGTGCGCGAATCGATCATCGGCATGATCCCCGCCGGTCGTCTGGGCGAGCCCGAGGAAATCGCCCGCTGCGTCAGCTTTCTTGTCTCGGACGACGCAAGCTTCATCAACGGCTCGACGATTTCGGCCAACGGCGGTCAGTTCTTCGTCTGATCCGCCCTGCGACAGACCACGAGAAAGGGCCGGTCATGGTGACCGGCCCTTGCTTATCCACGTCTATCCGGCGGCACTGTCAGGCGTTATCCGACAGGCGCTCGATCTCTTCCTTGATCTTCAATTTCTGTTTCTTGAGGTTCGCGATTACCAGCGTGCTGCTGCCCGGCGCGCGCTGCGCCTCTTCCACCTTTTCCGAGAGCGCGTGATGTTTCTTCTTCAGTTCTTCAATATGCGAACTCAAGCTCATGGGCAGTCTCCTCTGGTATGGATGCGTCTCAATCCGACATGGGAAGTGCAACATATTTTTACAATACTGTCACGCCGCGCCTGCGAGATGAGCGGGAGTTTTCCGACTGGATTTGAGTCAACTCAGCCGGGAAAGGGCAAACCTGCCGCATCTCTGAGCACGGCTGAGATCGCGGGTGTGTAATCCTCGCCGTCGCTGCCATGCTCGGCCCCGGCGTGCAGGCAAGGCCCGTCATGCAGACGAAATTCCGCGCGCCCACCCTTGCGCCCGCGCATCAGGACAAGGCGCGCAGCCCGCCCCGGCCGGGGGATGAGCGGCAGAACCTCAAGCGATCCCAGATGCGCGGCCATGGCGGCGATCAGATCGGGCAGGCGGTCGGCGCGTTGCAGGACGGTCACCTGCCCTTTGGGAGCGGCGCGGCGCGCGGCGGCGGCAACCCATTCGGCAAGGGCGCAGGTTTCGCCCATGCCGTGCTCGCGCCCCGGATCGCGGGCCGGGGTGCCGGCGGCCCGGTCGAAATAGGGCGGGTTGGCGATGACGTGGTCGAATTGGCGCTGCCGCAGGGGGACCGGCATGTCGGTCAGATCGCCGTTGACAACCTCGAGAGTCTGGCCATTCGCCACCGCATTGCGCCGCGCCAGATCGGCATAGGCGGGCTGTATTTCCAGCCCCGTGAGGGCAAGCCCCGGCACCCGCGCGCCCAGACAGAGCGCCGCGATGCCAGAGCCGCAGCCGAGATCGAGCACGTTCTGCCCGGCCCGCGCCGGGATGCTCGCGGCCAGAAGCACGGGGTCGATGCCCGCACGATAGCCCGCGCGCGGTTGCGCGATCCGCAACCGGCCGCCGAGAAAGGCGTCGCGGCTCAGGTCCTCATCGGCAAAGCACTCAGTCCTCAAGCGAGAACCCGTTGTCGATGAGCGCCTCGCGCGCGTCCTCGTAATCGGCATCCGCGACCATCAGGCGGCGCGGGAAAATCCCGATGGAGCCTTCGAGGATGCTCATATTTACGTCCATTTCAAAGCAGTCTATACCCTCGCCCTGAAGCAGTGCCTGAGCGAAGGCCATGGATGCGGGATCGTTGGTGCGAAGAAGCTGTTTCATATGGCTGACATAAGGGCACCGCGCGCTATTTGTCGAGCGGTGTTGACGGGAGTGTTATGGGATTGGACGAGGTCGCCACGAAACCGCATGAGGCCCTGACCGCGCATCTCGCGGACAAGATGGACGCGGTCAATACGCTGATCCGGGCGCGCATGGCCTCGCGCCACGCGCCGCGCATTCCCGAGGTCACGGCGCATCTGGTGGAGGCGGGCGGCAAGCGGCTGCGTCCGCTGCTGACGCTGGCAAGTGCGGATCTGTGTGGCTATGCGGGCGAGTATGACGTGCATCTGGCGGCGACGGTGGAGTTCATCCACACCGCGACCCTGCTGCATGACGACGTGGTGGACGAGAGTGCGCAGCGCCGGGGGCGGCCGACGGCGAACCTGCTCTATGACAACAAATCCAGCGTGCTGGTGGGCGATTACCTGTTCGCGCGCGCTTTTCAGTTGATGGTCGAGACCGGCTCGGTGCGGGTGCTTGATATCCTTGCCAATGCCTCGGCGACGATTGCCGAGGGTGAGGTGCTGCAACTGAGCGCGGCGCGCGACCTGCGCACCGATGAGAGCATCTATCTTCAGGTGGTGCGCGGCAAGACGGCGGCGCTCTTTTCGGCGGCGACCGAGGTGGGCGGCGTCATCGCGGGCGCGCCCGAGGCTCAGGTGCAGGCGCTCTTTGATTACGGCGACGCGCTCGGGGTCGCGTTCCAGATCGTCGATGACCTGCTCGATTACGAGGGCGACGCAAAGGCGACCGGGAAGAATGTCGGCGACGATTTCCGCGAGCGCAAGCTGACCCTGCCGGTGATCAAGGCGGTGGCGGCGGCCTCGGACGAGGAACGCGCCTTCTGGAAGCGGTGCATCGAAAAGGGCGATCAGCGCGACGGCGATCTGGAGCATGCGCTCGGGTTGTTGCAGGCGCATGGCGCGCTCGATCAGACGCGTGCAGATGCACGGGCATGGGTCGCCAAGGCGCGCGCGTCGCTGGAGACGCTGCCCACCCACCCTGTGCGCGACATGCTCGACGGTCTGGCGGATTACGTGGTGGCGCGGATCAACTGAGCCGGGTCGGCATGACCCACCAATCGGGGTTGTCGCGGCGCAGCGTGTGGGCGGCCTGTTGCGCGGATTGTGGGTCGGGATAGAGCCCGAAACAGGTGGCACCAGAGCCGGACATGCGGGCGAACGCGCAGCCTGAGGTCGCCGAGAGTTTCTGCAAAATATCCGCGATCACCGGGGCCTCTGCAATGGCCGGAGCCTCCAGATCGTTGCGCTGTGTGGCCAGCCATAGGATCAGGTTTTCGGCCGTGTGCCAGCCCGGCAGACGCGCGGGCATCGCCGCATTGTCGCGCCTTGTCAGCCGTTTGAAGATCGCGGGGGTCGAGACGGCGACGCCCGGATTGACCAGCACCGCATGCAGCACGGGCAGGCGCGCCAGCGGCGTGACCTCCTCGCCGATGCCGCGCATCCGGGCGGCGCGGGCCAGCAGGCAGACCGGCACATCGGCCCCGAGGCTTAGCACGTCATCGGGCAGGCGTGCGCTTGTGAGACGCGCAAGCGCGCGCAGGCAGGCCGCGGCATCACTCGATCCGCCACCAATGCCGGCAGCGGCGGGGAGATGTTTGTCGAGTGTGATGTCGGCCTCTGCGCGCATAAGCGCGGCAGCGCGCAGCACGAGGTTCTCGGGGCCATCCGGCACGCCTGCGGCCATCGGGCCCGTAACCCGCAGACATGCCGCACCGGGCCGCACCGTCACGCGATCCCCGATATCGGCAAACATCACGAGCGAATCGAGCAGGTGATAGCCATCCGCCCGGCAGCCCGTGACATTTAGTGTCAGATTGACCTTGGCCGGGGCAAACTCAGTTATTGGCCGGGACGGCATTCACGGCCCTCAGAGGCTCGGCCCCTTCTTCCTCCAGCACCTGATCGAGCCCGACCTCAAGCTTGCGGCGCACGCGCTCGGCTTCAAGATCGGGCGACGGCTCGCTTTCATGCAGCGACAGGGCGCGCCGCCACTGAAACCGCGCCTCGCCCTTGCGCCCGACCGCCCAGAGCACATCGCCCAGATGATCGTTGACCACCGGGTCGGTCGGCATCAGCTCGGCGGCGCGTTCCATCTGCACGATGGCCTCGTCATAGCGGCCGAGACGGTAATAAACCCAGCCGAGGCTGTCGACGATATAGCCGCTATTGGGCTGTGCCGCGACGGCGCGCTCGATCATGCCAAGCGCCTCGTCGAGATGGATGCGCTTTTCCACCATCGAATAGCCGAGATAGTTGAGCACCTGCGGGTGATCCGGATTCAGCTCCAGCGCGCGGCGGAAATCTGCCTCGGCCTCGGGCCAGTGGTCCAGCCGCTCGTGGCTGATTGCGCGGGCGTAATGGACGAACCATTGCGGATTGTCGCGCTCTTCCAGCAGTGCGATGGCGCGGTCATAGGCCTCGACCGCCGCCGCGTAATTCTCTTGCGCGCGTTGCAGATCCCCGGCGGCGACATGCACATTCGCGAGATCGGGATAGGATTGCGCCAACTGGTCGAGCACCTCTGCCGCCGCGTCGGGTTTCTCGGACCGGCGCAGCGCCTCGGCGCGGCCAAGCTCGGCGAGATGGTAGGATGGATCATCGCGGGGCACCTGCTTGTAGGCGGCAATGGCGAGATCGAATTGCCCCATATCCTCAAGCAGCTCCGCCACGGTGATGATTGCGTCGATATGATCCGGCTTGATCAGCTCGGCGGTGCGCGCGTAGATCAGCACGAACTCGTCATTGGCCTCTTGCATCAGGGCGCGGGCGAGCGAAAAGAACACTTCCGCTACCCCGTCCTGCGGACCGGAAATCAGGTCGAAGGGTACGGTTTCGCCATCCGCCAGCGTCGCCCGCAGCGCTGCTATGCCGGGATCGGGATCGTTGCCGAACGTGTCGTCGATAACGGCCAGGGCGCGCTCCTGCTCGCCCAGCTGGCTGAGCACCTGCGCCCAGGCGATGACGCCCCGCCGGGTCGGCTGGACCGGGCCATCCTCATCGCCGGAAAACACCTGATCAGCGCCTTCGAAATCGCCGACGGAGGCGAGCGCCAGCGCCTTTTGGTAGAGCGCGAAACTGCGCAGCCCGCCTTCCTCGGCGACCGTGTCGAACCGCGCGAGCGCCTCGGTCATGTCGCCCTTGCCGAGATAGGCCCAGGCGGTGATCAGCCCATCCGCCAGATCGCCCGCGCCGCGCCCGTCCTGCAGCCGGGCAAGCAGCGCGTCCCACTCCGCCTTGCGCGCCTCCTCGGCCAGAAGCGCGATCTGCGCCACCTGGCTGCGCAGCCCGTCCGCCTCGATCTTGCGGGCGACGGCGACGGCGCGGTCAAGCTGGCCAAGCGCCAGATAGGCGATTGTCGCGTTCTCCAGCATTGCAGGGTTCGAGCTGTCCTGCGCGATGGCCTGGGCGAAATATTCCGCCGCTGCCGCGAAATCGCCCGCCGTCTGCGCCTGCCGCGCCGCAAGATATGCGCCGGACGGCTCCTGTGCCGTGACCGGCAGGGGTGCCACCTGCAGGAAGACGCCGAATGCGAGGGCCGATAGGGTTCTGATGTTCACGCTGACCTGCCTTTTATCGCGGAAATGTCCGGTAAAGGTAATATGGCTGACCTGCCAAGGCAATGCGGCGCGGCCCATTTGCCGCGCCGCATTGCCGATCTCACGGGATGGTTACATATTCGGGTAGTTCGGCCCATCGCCCCCCTGCGGCGTCACCCAATGGATATTCTGGCTGGGATCCTTGATGTCGCAGGTCTTGCAATGCACGCAGTTCTGGAAGTTGATCACGAAGCGCGGCTCCTTGCCCTCTTCGTGCACCACCTCGTAGACACCCGCCGGGCAATAGCGCTGCGCGGGCTCTGCGTATTTCGGCAGATTGACGCTGATCGGCACGTTCGGGTCCTTGAGCGTCAGATGTGCGGGCTGGCTTTCCTCGTGATTGGTCATCGAGAAACTGACATTGGTCAGCCGGTCAAAGCTGAGCTTGCCGTCGGGCTTGGGGTAGTCGATCGTCTTGTGGGTCTCGGCCAGCCCGGTGGCCTCGGCATCGGTCTTGCCATGCTTGAGCGTGCCCAGAAGGCTGAAGCCTGCGGTATTGGTCCACATGTCGAACCCGCCCACGGTAAGCGAGGCCAGCAGCCCGTATCTGGACCAGAGCGGCTTGACGTTGCGGACCTTTTTCAGGTCCTTGCCGATTGCGCCGGTGCGCACCTCGGTCTCGTAATCGTTGAGTTCGTCGCTGGCGCGCCCCGCCTTGATCGCCGCATGCGCCGCCTCCGCCGCCGCCTTGCCCGAGAGCATGGCGTTATGGTTGCCCTTGATGCGCGGCACGTTGACCATGCCGACCGAACAGCCCAGAAGCGCCACACCCGGGGCCACCATCTTGGGCATCGACTGATAGCCGCCCTCGGTGATGGCGCGCGCGCCATACGCCACGCGCTTGCCGCCTTTCAGCAGCTCCGCGACCATCGGGTGATGCTTGAACCGCTGGAACTCCATGTAAGGGTAAAGATGCGGGTTCTGGTAATTAAGATGCACCACGAAGCCGACATAGACCTGATTGTTCTCGAGATGATAGATGAACGAGCCGCCGCCTGCATTGCTGCCCAGAGGCCAGCCCATCGTATGGGTGACGCTGCCCTCGCGATGCTTGGCGGGGTCGACCTCCCATATCTCTTTCATGCCGAGGCCGTATTTCTGCGGCTCATGGCCCTTGGAAAGGTCGTATTTGCCGATCACCTCCTTCGCAAGGCTGCCGCGCACGCCCTCGGACAGGAACACGTATTTGCCGTGCAGCTCCATCCCCGGCTCATAGTTCGGGCCGGGCGTGCCGTCCTCGTTCTTGCCAAACTCACCGGCCACGACGCCTTTCACCTCGCCGTTGTCGCCATAGACCATTTCCGAGCAGGCCATGCCGGGGAAAATCTCGACGCCAAGTTCCTCGGCCTGTTCGGCCATCCAGCGGCAGACATTGCCCATCGAGACGATGTAATTGCCGTGGTTGTTCATCAGCGGCGGCATCGGCCAGTTGGGGATGCGGACCTTGCCGCCTTCACCCAGCATGTAGAAATTATCCTCGCGCACAGGCGTGTTGACCGGCGCGCCCTTGTCTTTCCAGTCGGGGATCAGCGCGTCGAGACCGCAGGGATCGAGCACCGCGCCCGACAGGATATGCGCGCCCACCTCGGAGCCCTTTTCCAGTACCACGACCTGGCACTCGGCATCGAGCTGCTTCAACCGGATCGCAGCGGAAAGCCCGGCGGGCCCGGCCCCCACGATCACGACATCATATTCCATCGCTTCGCGTGTCACATCCGTCATCGACATCATCCTTTTTCCGGGGCGCGCCACGGGCCTGTGCCGCCACGCAACAATCTTGCGATGAGTGACTAGCCCGCCCGCGCGTCGAGCGTCAATTGAAACACGACGTTAAAACCGCTTGAAACCGGCAATTTGTCACGGGCCTGCGCCCGAATTCGCCCGCCTGCGCGATCCCCTATTGCAATCGAAGCCCGGCTTCGTGCAAGCTGATCGAAATTCCGAAACGAGACCGACGGGGCCAGCACATGCGCGGCCCCGCTTCTGACAATGGACGTGAGATATGGATAAGATTCCGATGACTGCCGGCGGCCATGCCGCGCTGGAAAAAGAGCTCAAGCAGCTCAAGTCGATCGAACGCCCCGCCATCATCCGCGCCATCGCCGAGGCGCGCGAACATGGTGATCTGAGCGAGAATGCCGAATATCATTCGGCCAAGGAGAAGCAGTCCTTCATCGAGGGCCGGATCAAGGAGATCGAGGGGATCCTGAGCCTCGCCGAGGTGATCAACCCCGCCAAGCTTTCCGGCTCGATCAAGTTCGGCGCGACCGTCACGCTCGTCGACGAGGATACCGACGAGGAAAAGACCTATCAGATCGTGGGCGAGCATGAGGCCAATATCGAAAAGGGTCTATTGAACATAAAATCGCCGATCGCCCGCGCCCTGATCGGCAAGGAAGAGGGCGATAGCGTCGAAGTGCGCACTCCCGGTGGTGATCGCGCGTATGAGGTGATAAAGGTGGCCTATATCTGACAGGCCCCATATCATGCCCCAGAACACGCAGAACGCCCGCTTGACGGGGCCTCACGACAGGCCGACACCGGACCGGCTGAGCGCCATCGAGGTGCTTGCGCTGGTGGTGTCTGTGGCTTGGCTGATGGGAGCGGGTGTGTTCTTTCTCGTCCTGGCACCGCAGGATCCGACCGGCAGCGCATTGCAATTCGTGATCGTGCTGGTGGCCGTCTTCCTGCCCGTGGCGATGCTCTGGGTCGGGGCCATGACGGCCCGGGCAAGCCGCGTGATGCGCGAGGAAAGCGCCCGGCTCCATGCCGCAATCGACGCGATCCGCGAGGCCTATCTCAAGCAGAACCAGTCGCTTGGACAGACCGTGGACAAGACCGTGAGTCAGAAGCTCGACGAGATCGTGGCAGCACAGCGCAAGACCGAGAGCACGCTGGCGACATTTTCCTCAGTGCGCAATCACGAGAGCGAGCCGCGCCCGGTGCTTGCCCCGGCCCCGTCTCCGACCGAAGATCAGGTCGCGCTGCCGCTTGGCACCCCCGCCGAGGAGATCCAGCCACCGCTGGAGCGGTCGGATTTCGTCAGGGCGTTGAATTTCCCGGAAAATCCCGATGACAAGGCCGGGTTCGCGGCGCTGCGCCGGGCGCTCAAGGACCGCCCCACGGCGCAGCTCATCCGGGCCGCGCAAGACATACTCACGCTGATGTCGCAGGATGGCATCTACATGGACGACCTGCGCCCCGATATGGCCCGCCCCGAGATCTGGCGCCGATTCGCGGGCGGCGAGCGCGGGCGCACGGTGGCCGCGCTTGGCGGCGTGCGGGACCGGTCGTCGCTGGCGCTGACGGCGGCACGGATGAAGCAGGACACGATCTTTCGCGACGCAGCGCATCACTTCCTGCGGCTCTTCGACCGGATGGTCTCGCAATTCACCGAGACCGCGACGGATACCGAGATCTCGGCCCTATCCGAGACCCGCACGGCGCGTGCCTTCATGTTGCTCGGGCGCGTCGCGGGCACCTTCGACTGACAGCCGATTTGCCTGCCAAACCCTGTTTCTTCTTGGAAAAATACTCAAACTCGTGCGCCTGAACGGGCTCTATTGCCCCATCCGGATTTCCACGTCATGATGCGCGCCTGAGGGAGATATAAGCGATGCGCAAGTTTCTTGTCGTGCTGGATGACAGCCGCGAATGCCTGAACGCGATGCGCTTTGCCGCGATGCGGGCGGCACGCACGCAGGGTGGCGTTGCGATTCTCGCCGTGATCCCGCCAGAGGAATTCAACCACTGGATCGGCGTCGGTGACATCATGCGTGAGGAAAGCCGCGAGCGGATCGAGGCGCATTTCGAAGTCTTCGCGAAATGGATGCGCGACAAGCAAGGAATTGATCCCGAACTGGTGATTCGCGAGGGCGAAGCCGTGTCGGAGATCGTTTCGCAGGTCCATGACGACCCCGATATCGGTGTCCTGGTGCTGGGGGCAGGCACCGGCAAGAAGGGGCCGGGACCGCTGGTCACGCAATTGACCAAGAACGCGGGCACCCTGCCCATTCCGATTACCATAGTGCCCGGCGACCTGAGCAAGGAACGGTTGGAAGCGATCACCTGAGGGGCGCGGATGTGCAATTCCGGCGATCACGAGCAGGCGCGCAAAGGCTGGATGGTTGGACCCTGAAAATCAGGGCAACGCGGTGGTAACACATGTGCCGTGCGGCCCGGAGCGGTCTTTGAATGACCCGTAGAAGGTGCCGCGCATCGCCGGGCCGCCCCGCGGCACCTTCTGGCGTGGTGCTATGGTCGCTCAAGGCCAAGTGAGGCATGTGTCGCTGACCACGACCCAAGCCGGGACCCCTCTGCCCCACCAGAGCGCCGCAGTTTAGAATCGTTCCAATCCTTGACTTGCGCCAATGGGGGGCGCATATCTGGGAGCAAGCACGAAAGGGCCGCGCCATGTTCATCCAGACCGAATCCACTCCCAATCCCGCCACGCTGAAATTCCTTCCCGGGCAGACCGTGCTCGATGCCGGTACCGCCGACTTCCCGACCGCCGAAGGGGCGGAGGTGTCGCCGCTGGTCGAACGCATCTTCAAGGTGCCGGGTGTCGCGGGTGTGTTTCTGGGCAACGATTTCGTGACCGTCACCAAGGGTGAGGCGATCGAGTGGGATCATATCAAGCCCGCGATCCTTGGCGCCATCATGGAGCATTACCAATCCGGACAACCTGTGATGATCGGCGAGGGCGGCGGCGCGTCGGGCCATGCCGAACATAGCGGCGAGGACTCAGAGATCGTCGGCCAGATCAAGGAACTGCTCGATACCCGCGTGCGCCCTGCCGTGGCACAGGACGGTGGCGACATCACCTTTCACGGCTTTGAACGCGGAGTGGTCTACCTGCATATGCAGGGGGCCTGCGCCGGCTGTCCCTCCTCGACCATCACGCTCAAGATGGGGATCGAGAACCTGCTGCGCCACTATATCCCCGAGGTGACAGAGGTGCGCCCTGTCGGTGTCTGAGCCGCTTGTCCTGGGGTTTGACACATCGGCCGCGCATTGCGCGGCCGCTTTGCTGTGCGGCGACCGAGTTCTGGTGGCCCGCGCCGAGGACATGGGGCGCGGGCAGGCCGAACGCCTGATGCCGCTGCTGGAAGAGGTGCTGGCCGAGGGCGCTGCCCATTGGGGCGATCTGACCCGGATCGGGGTCGGCATCGGCCCCGGCAATTTCACCGGCATCCGAATTTCGGTGGCCGCCGCGCGCGGCCTCGCGCTGAGCCTTGGCATTCCCGCGATCGGGATCAGCACGCTGGAGGCGATCCGTGCAGGCAATGAGTGCGGCACGCCCTGCGTGCCCGCGCCGCGCGGTCAGGGCTATGTGAAGCGCGCGGGCCACGCGCCGGACCTGGTGGCGATGGCTGATATCGCGGATGCGGTACTGCCCCCTGCCCCGGCGCATCTGGCCGAGCGGATCGCGCTGCTGGCGGCCCGCGCGCCCGGCAACGGCCCGTCCCCGGCGCCGCTTTACGTGCGGCCTGCCGACGCGGCCCCGGCGAGGGACGCGCCGCCCGTAATCCTCGATGACGCCTGACGAGATGGCCGCCTGCCATGCCCGCGCCTTTGCCGGTCAGGGGCGGGGCTGGTCGGTGGCGGAATTCGCCGGTCTGCTGGACAGCCCGCTGGTCTTTGCGGTGGGAGACGCTCGCACCTTCGCGCTTGGCCGGGTGATCGCGGAAGAGGCGGAACTGCTGACGCTGGCCTGCGATCCGGCGCAGCGGCGCAAGGGGTTGGGGCGGGCCTGCCTTGCCGGTTTCGAGGCCGAGGCACAGGCGCGCGGCGCGGTGACGGCGTTTCTGGAGGTTGCCGCGGACAATGCACCGGCCCGAGGGCTGTATGACGCTGCAGGCTATGCCGAAATCAGCCGACGCGTCGGGTATTACGCGCACGCGGGGGCCACTTCGGTGGATGCCATCGTGATGCGCAAGACGCTTTAGCGGTGCGGTGGATCAGGCCGCACCGTGATCACCCCCTGAGAGCGCAACCTGCTGCCGGAGCGGTCAGCCCCGCAGCGTTTTCTCGAAATAGTGAAAGCCGGTGATTTCGGGGCGCGCCGCGATGCCCTTGATCAGCGTCAGCAAGGGTGTCTCGCCCAGAGGATAATCGGTGCGGATCGGCCCGGCAGCCTTGAGCGCGCGATATTGCCCATCGTCGTAGAAGGCCGCCAGCAGCAGGTCGTCATCGCTCTGGAACGGACCGCGCTGATCGCGCAGCCGCTGGATGGCGGGCGGCACCAGCAGGCCGGGGCGCTCGGTAATCGGCTCCTTGCCGCGGGTGATCTTGTCATAGAGGTTCGGGTCGATTGTGCCCGCGATCTCGCCATAGCCACCGCGCACATAGAGCAGCACCTCGTCCGGGACGGTCTCATAGCGCGCGCGGCCCTGATCCCGGCCCATGACGTTGAGAATCGCCTGGGTCACGACATATTGCGCGAAGGGGCTGACGATGATCGGATAACCCAGATCCTCGCGCACATGCCAGGCCTCTTCGAGGATTTCATTGAGCCGCCCCTGAAGCCCCATGCCTTCAAGCTGATAGGCGAGGTTCGACACCATCCCGCCCGGGCATTGGTGGCAATAGTGGAATTCATCGTATTCGCGCACCTCACCCACCGGCTTGCCCTCGGCCTCGGCGATGAAGGCCAGACGTTCGGCGGCCTCCTCCACCGGTCCGAGGTCGATATCCACGCCGTAGCCGCGCCGCCGCAGGTTCTGCGTGACCCGCTCGGTGGGGCTGTGGCTGACACCATTGGCGAGCGTCGAGGTGGCGGTATGGACCACGTCGACCCCGTGCTCGACCGCCTGTAGCACCACATAGGGGGCAAGGCCCGAGTTGCAATGCGTGTGGATCTGCAACGGCATCGCGCCCATCACCGATTTCAGCGCCGGGACGAGCGTGGCGACACGTTCAGGCCGCAAGAGACCGCTGGCATCCTTGAGAAAGATGCCATCGACGCCCAGCGCGATCAACTCCTTCGCCTTCTTCTGGTAATAGGCATCGGTGTGCACCGGGCTGTAGGTATAGACCAGCCCGCCCACGACATGCAGGCCGTGGCTCTTGGCGGCGCGGATCGGAATTTCGAGATTGCGCATGTCGTTGAGCGCGTCATAGGGCGTGTGATAGCGCATACCGTTGGCGGCAAAGCGTTCGGCGGCCAGTTCCACGATGTCGTCGGGGAAAAACTCGAAGGTGAAAAGGCTCTGCCCCCGCGTGTGGATGATCAGTGGCGTTTCGGTGACCCATTGATTGAGGATGCGCATGCGCTCCCACGGGTCTTCGCGCAGGTAGCGCACGCAGACATCGAACACCGCACCGCCGACAAGGTCGATCGCCTCGAATCCGGCGCGGTCGAGCCGGGGGGCGATCTCCTGCATCATGGCGGTGGTCATGCGCGTGGCCCAGAGGCATTGATGCGCATCGCGCAGGGTGACATCGACAAGGCGGATCGTGCGGCTCATGTTTCCCTCTCGAACAACTGCGGCAAGAAGCTTTCCTCGACCCACTTGGTGTGTATCGCGCTCGCCGCGAATTCCGGGTCGCGGACGAGGGCGCGGTGCAGGTCGATGGTGGTGTCGATCCCCTCGACCCGGAACGCGGCGAGTGCTGCGCGGGCGCGGTCGAGGGCGTGGTCGCGATCAGTGCCATGCACGATGAGCTTGGCCAGCATCGAATCGTAATAGGGCTGCACCGTGCTGCCAGTCGCGACAAAGCCGTCGACACGAATGCCCGGCCCGCGTGGCGGCTCCCACCGGGTGATCCGGCCCGGCGAGGGGCGGAACTCATGCCGGAACGATTCGGCGTTGATGCGGAATTCGATGGCATGGCCACAGTCGGCGGCGGGCGGCCCGACCGAGATCGCCTCGCCGCGCGCGATGCGGAACTGTTCGGCCACAAGATCGGCGCCGGTCAGCATTTCCGAAACCGGATGCTCCACCTGAATGCGGGTATTCATCTCGATAAAGAAGAACTCGCGCGTCTCGGCGTCGAAGATGAATTCGACCGTGCCCGCGCCGCGATAGTTGACCCCTGCGGTCAAGCGCAGGGCGCTGTCGTGGATGCGCGCGCGCTCCGCCTCGCTCAGCACCGGCGAGGGGGCCTCTTCAACCAGTTTCTGGTGACGCCGCTGCACGGTGCAATCGCGCTCTCCGACATGGACGGCATTGCCCTTGCCGTCGCCGAAAACCTGCACCTCGATATGGCGGACATTCGACACGAACCGCTCCAGATAGACCGCAGGATCGCCGAAAGCCTGCTCCGCCTCATGGCTGGCCTGCGCGAAAAGCGCGTCGAACTCCTCGGCGGAGCGGGCGATTCGCATGCCGCGCCCGCCGCCCCCGGCACTGGCCTTGATCAGCACCGGAAAGCCGATCTGCGCGACCAGACCCGCGATATCGTCAGTCTCACGGACCGCGCCGTCGGAACCTTGCACCACCGGCACGCCGTGCTTTTGCGCGGTGCTGCGGGCCGCCGCCTTGTCACCCATGAGGCGGATGGTGTCGGCATCAGGGCCGATAAAGATCAGCCCTTCGGCCGCACAACGCTCTGCGAAATCGGCATTTTCCGCAAGGAAGCCGTAGCCCGGATAGACCGCGTCGCAACCCGTCGCACAGGCGACATGCAAGAGCGCATCGGCATTGAGATAGCTCTGCGTGCTGGATGCGGGGCCGATGCAGACCGCCTCGCTCGCGGCCCAGACATGCGGCGCGGCGGCGTCCGGCTCCGAGTGGACGGCGACCGACCGGATATCGAGCGCATTGCAGGCGCGCACCGCCCGCAAGGCAATTTCCCCTCTGTTCGCGATCAGGACTTTCTTCACGGTGCTGCCGGTCCTTTTGCTGTCACGGCTCATAGCCTCTCAAGTTCTGGCAGATTGGCAAGCGAAATTTCATCTTGTAAAAAATTTCATTCCGGATTTTGATAAAGTGAAGATTCTCTCGACCTGAAGGAAGACTGCATGACGGCCCCACTGACCCTTGCCAATCCGCTCGGCGATCGCTCCAGCGTGTCGCAAAAGACCTTTGCCGTGATGGAATGCGTGGGCTCTTCGGGCCGTCCGCTGACCGTGTCCGAGATCGCGGTGCTGCTCGACATTCCGACCCCGACGGTGCATCGCATCGTGCACCAGTTGGACATGGATGGCCTGCTGGTGCAGGAGGCGGGCAGCCGGGGATATGTGCCCGGCCCGCGGCTGTTCAATTTCGCGCTCAACGTGTTCCAGACGGCGGTGCGGCATGGCTCCAAGCACGCGATCCTCGAACGGCTGTCGGCGGCGACCGGTGAGACCTGCAATTTCGGCATCATATCGGGCGGGGCGCTGCTCTATGCCGACCGGGTCGAGGCCTCCTGGCCGTTCGGGTTGCGCTACGAGGTCGGTTCGCGCGTGCCGCTCCACTGCACCTCGATGGGCAAGATGCTTCTGGCGCATCAGCCCAAGCGGCGGCGCGAGCATCTGCTGTCCCTCTCGGACCTGCATGCCTATACCGACACGACGATGACCGAGATCCCGGCGCTCGAGGAACAATTCGCCCAGATCCGAACGCAGGGCTATTCCGTCGACAATCAGGAATTTCTGGCCGGTGTGATCTGCGCGGCGGTTCCGGTGCGCGATGCGCGCGGCAAGGTCTGCGCGGCGGTCGCGGTGTCCGCCCCGCAGGCGCGCATGCCGATGCGCGTGGCGGTCGAGCATGTCCCGCGCCTGCTGGCGGCGGCGGAAGAGATTTCGGCGACCTGGGCGATGGATGAGGCCGAAGACGGTGAAAACGACCATGCCCGGATTTAAAGAGATCGGAGAGATCCTGAGCATCATCGACTCGTCCTCCTGCGAGGAGGTCGTGCTTGAGACGCAGGATATCAAGCTGGTCGTGCATCGGCGCGGCGCGGGACATAGGACGAGCGAGAGCGCAATGCCGACCGCACCGACCGCCCCCGCCGCGCCGGAGGCCCGCCCGGCAACGCCAGCCGCGACCGCGCCGGATACATCACCGGTTCAGGATGATGGCGCGGCCACCGTGCGCGCGCCCGTGGTCGGCACCTTCTATCGGGCGCCGTCACCCGAGGCGCCGCCCTTTGTCGAGGTTGGCAGCACGGTCCGAGAGGGCGATCCGCTCTGCGTGATCGAGGTGATGAAGCTGTTCACCACCATCCATGCGGACACCGACGGCGTGATCGAGAGCATCGGCGCCGAGAATGCCCAACTGGTCGAGTTCGGACAGGTTCTGTTCAGCATCAAGCCGGGCTGACGCGACAAGGGGAGACGCGCGCGGTTCGTGATTTCGGGGAGGACGTGAATGAAACCGGTACTTCAATCCACCGACAAGGTGGTGCTGACGATTGCACCGACCGGCGGGCTACACGGCAGGGAGGCCAATCCGCGCCTGCCCGAGCAGCCCGAGGATATCATCGCGACATTCGCCGACTGCTACGAGGCGGGGGCGACCATCGCCCATATCCATGTCCGCGACAAGGAAGGCCGCACCAGCGCCGATCCGGTGATCTATGGCGAGGTGATCGCGGGCATCAAGGAGCGCTGCCCCGACATGATCACTCAGGTCGGCAACGGTATCGGCATCCGCCGCGAGGGCAACGGCGTCTGGTCGGGCTTCTCCCAGGAACAGCGCATGGCGCTGCTCGATCTCGATCCCGCCCCGGACATGCTGACGGTCAATGCGGGCACGTTCCATTTCCAGCACAAGGATGCGGAATTCCTGTTCAACAATTCCAAGGCCTGGAACCGCGAGTTCATCACCGGCTGCCGCGAGCGTGGCATCGTGAACGAGCTGGAGGTCTACGATGTCAGCCATATCTTCAACATGCTGCAACTGCGCGACGAGGGGATCATCTCCGATCCGATGCATTTCAGCTTTGTCATGGGGATCAATGGCGGCATCCCGGCAGAGCCGAAATACCTGCTGACGATGCTTGATGCGATCCCGGAGAATTCGAACTGGCAGATCGTCTCGGTGGGCCGGTCGCAATTGCCGCTGACGACCATGACCGTCGCCATGGGCGGCAACATGCGCACCGGTTTCGAGGATACGGTGTTCTACGCCAAGGGCGAGTTGGCCGAGACCAACCGCCAACTGGTCGAGCGCGCCGCCCGCATCGTCAATGAGCTGGGCCGCGAGGTGGCCGATATCGACTATGCCCGCCGGATGCTGCACCACAAGCCGAACGATCCCTCGGGTCGCGGCGCGGTGATGTAGAAAATGGCTGAGCCGGTGTTCGATGTCTCGGGCCATGTGGTCCTTGTCGCCGGAGGGGCCCGGGGGCTGGGGCGCGGGCTGGCATCGGGGCTGGCGGCGCGCGGGGCGCGGATCGTGCTGACAGACCGGCTGGCGGACGAGGCATTTGAGGCCGTCGGCACATTGCCCGGCGAGGGGCATCTTGCCTGCGCGCTCGACGTGACCGACCCCGAGAGCGTGGACGCTGCGATTGCAGTTGCACGGCGGCACGGCGGGCGGATCGACGCCGTTCTCAACAGCGCGGGCATCGCCCGTTTCGCCCCGGCGCTGGAGCTTTCGGCAGAGGATTTCGCCGAGACAATGGCGGTGAACGTGACCGGGGCGTTCCTGCTGTCGCGCAGCGCCGCGCGGGTCATGGCCGAACAGGACACCGGCGGGCGGATCGTGCATCTGGCCTCGGTCTCAAGCCGGGTGGTGAACGAGAAATACGCCGCCTATTCGACCAGCAAGGCGGCGCTGGCGCAATTGGTCAAGCTGCTTGGGCTGGAATGGGCGCGGACCGGGATCACCGTCAACGCCATCGGCCCCGCCGTGACCCGAACACCGCTGACCGAAGCGACGATCCTCGCCGATCCCGAGATGACCGCGCAGGCGCTGGCGCAGATTCCGATGGGCCGGTTCGGCGAGTGTGAGGATCTGATCGCGACCGTGCTGTTGCTGATGTCGGAGGGAGGCCGCTTCATCACCGGACAGACCGTCTATGTCGATGGCGGCAGAACGCTGAAATAGCGCGTGCAGGAGGAGGGCTGCCGGAGGAGTTGCATGGAAGACAATCAAAGCTGCTGGCGGCGTCAAGACCGACCGGCACATAGCCAACCAAGGGAGGACTAGATGAAACATTTCAAGTTCGGAAGGATGCGGTCTCTGGCCGCCGCCGCGACATTCGCGGCCTCGACGCTGACGGCGGGTATCGCCGCCGCCGAAACCGTGGTGCCGTTCCTGGCCTGCCCGCTGGGCTGCGGCGCGGTGCAGACCAACACCGTGCTGGCCGCGCGCATGGCGCGGGACGGCTCGGAGGTGCTGCCCGCCGCGCAGGAGACGCCGGGCTTCATGTTCAACGTGCGCGCCATGGCCGAAGAACGGCGCTGGACGACCACCGTCTTCGGCACCGAGGACACGGTGATTCAGGCTGCGTTTCAGGGCGGGCGCGAGGAGTTCGCGAAATTCGTGCCGCAGCCAGTGCCGATCAAGTTTCAGTTGCTCTATGGTGAAGGGGTGGTGGCGCAGGGCAAGTTCTTCGTGACCTTTGACCCCGAGATCAAGTCGGTCGCCGATCTCAAGGGCAAGAGCATCTCCATCGGCCTGCCGACGCAGAGCGACTGGGGCATGTCGGCGGCGCTCTATCTTGAGCATGGCTACGGCATCACCGACGAGAACAGCGATATCCGCTTCGTCACCCCGGCGGTGATGACGCAGGAGCTGATCGACGGCACCACCGATGCGGCGCTGGTGGCGCTCGTGACCAATGGCGACCAGACGATCTGGTGGACCAACGACCTGACCAGCAAGCTGCACGCCTCGGGGCAGCAGATCCGCTATCTCGGCCTGACCGACGAGGCCATCGACACGGTGAACGAGAAATTCGGCATGACCTATGGCCGGATGACCGTGCCCGCGGGCAGCCTGCCCGGACAGACCGAGGATTTCCTTGCCGGGTCCAACCGGATCTTTGCGGCGGTGCACCCGGATTTTCCCGAGGATGTCGCCTATCAGCTGGTCATGGGCGTGCACAAGCACGGCCCCGGCCTGCGCGAGAGCGGTCAGGGATTCTGGAAGTTCTGGTCGGAGGCCAACATGATCTCGGGGCTGAGCGACGAGAACGCCCATCCCGGTGCCATCCGCGCCTACAAGGAGCTTGGCCTGTGGGAGCGTCGGACCGAGTTCGAGCCGATGACCTATCCCGGCGACTGACCGGGACGGACAGGCGTTCGATCCGCAGGGGGCGGTGCATCGCCGCCCCCTGCCCCATGCACACAGCGACATGACGGGGCGTGATCCATGTCTTCAGAGCGTTTGCCAAGGGCAGGCCGATCCGGGCTGAGCCGCGTGGTCGAGGCCGCGATCTGGATCGCGGGCCTCGGCCTCATCGCCTATCTGGCGCTGTCGGTCTTCGGGCTGGTGTCGCGCGGTCCGGTCTTTTACGTGAATTTCGCCATGGCCATCGTCGGCATGAGCGGCCTGCTGGCGCTGAGCGAGATCGACGCCCCCGCCGAGATCGAGGGCGAGGCCGGGCACCGGGTGCGCGCCCCCGCCCTGCACCGTGTTCTGGTCCTGCTGGCGATGGGTTCGGGCCTTGGCGGTCTGGGCTATTTCTGGTGGCATCTCGAATGGATGGTGATCAACGCGCCGTTCTTCGACCCGGTGACCCTCTGGGCCGGTTACCTGATCATGGGCAGCATCATCTACCTGACCTGGTTTCACTGGGGGTTGCTGCTGTCCTCGCTCTGCGCGGGCGCGATCCTCTATTTCTTTTTCGGCCAGCATATCCCCGTGAGCCTGCTGCGCCACACCGGCTATTCCGACGGCTTCGTGATGAACTACGTGTCGCTCAACACCAATCAGGGGTTTTTCCTGTTCTCGGGCGTCGCCGCCGACCAGATATTCCTGCTGATCATCTTCGGCACCACCCTGCTGGGCACCGGGATGCTGCGCCTGACCATCGAGATCGGCAAGGCCACCGGGCGGTCGGTGCGCGGCGGCGCGGCGCTGCCTGCGGTGATCGCCAGCGGCTCCATCGGTGCGGTGATGGGGCAGGCGGTGTCCAACGTGGTGCTCAGCGGTCGGTTCACCATCCCGATGATGAAGCGCCACGGCTTCGGCGCGCCGATGGCGGGGGCGATCGAGGCCTCGGCCTCTTCGGCAGGGCAGATCCTGCCGCCGGTGCTGGGGCTCGCGGGGTTCCTGATCGCGGCCTTTCTGGGCTTGCCTTACGTCGAGGTGGCGCTGGCGGCGCTGATCCCCGGGCTGCTCTATCTCTCCGGGGTGCTCTTTTCCATCGGGGTCTATTCGTTGCGACGTGATCTGCCACGGCTCGACGAGCCGGTGGACGGGCGGCTGATCCGGCGCATGGCACCGACGTTCCTTGTCTCCTTCGTGCTGGTCATCTGGCTGTTGCTGGGCTTTCGCTCGGCGGGCTATGCCGCGTTGGCGGGGATCGCCGCCGCGCTGGTTCTGTCGCAGCTTCAGGGGCCCTACCGGCCGTCATGGGCCGAGCTTGTCGCCTCGGTGCGCGAGGGGCTGGTGCTGACCACGCTGTTGTCGCTGCTCATTCTCGCCATCGGCCCCTTGGGGCAGGTCATGACCAGCACCAACCTGTCGGGACGGCTGGCAACGCTACTGGCCACCACCCTGCCCGACAGCGAGATCCTGCTGCTGATCGGGGCGATGCTGCTGTCACTGGTGCTGGGCATGGGGTTGCCCACGCCGATTGCCTATGTGGTGGCGTCGCTGGCGGTGGTGCCGTTCCTGCAGGAGGTGGGGGTCGATCCGCTCAGCGCGCATTTCTTCGTGTTCTACTTCGCCGTCTTCTCCACTCTCTCGCCACCGGTGGCGGTCTCGGTGCTGGCGGCGGCGAAGCTGGCGCGGGCCTCGTTCTGGACCACGGCGATCCGCTCGCTGCAAATCGCCAGCACCACCTTCATCATCCCCTTCGCCTTCGTCTTCAACAAGCCATTGCTGAGCTTTCCCGATATCGATGCCACGGTGATCGTGCCAGTGCTCGAGGTGCTCGCCACGCAGCTTGCAGGGGCCATCGCGGCGTTCGGCTATTGCTTCCTGCCGCTGGGATGGGCCGGGCGTGGCTATTTCTACCTCGTGGTCGCGCTCGGATATGTGACGCTCACGCAACATGGCCGACCGGTCGCACTCGATCTGATGCTTTGCGGTGCCTTGGTTCTGGGGTTTGCCGCCTGCCTTGTCGCCGCACGACGCCGGGCGGAGGCCCGGGCGTGACCGCAACCGAAAGCGAGAAGCCATGATCCTGATCGGCCGCTACCTGTCGCCCTTCACCCGCCGCGTCGCGGTGTCGCTCGCGCTGCTCGGTCTGCCCTTCGAGCGCCGCCCGCTCACTGCCTGGCATGATCTGGAGGAGTTGCGCCGTCTGAACCCGGTGGGGCGCGTACCGGCGCTGATCCTCGACGACGGCGAGATGATCTTCGACAGCAGCGCCATCCTCGACGAGATCGACCGGATCGTGGGCCCGGACCGCGCGCTGCTGCCCACGGGCGGCCCCGAACGGCGCGGGGCGCTGCGCGTCACCGCCGTGGCCCTGGGCGTCATGGACAAGGCCGCCGCGGCCCGGTACGAGCGCGTGATGCGGCCCGAGGAAAAGATCCACCAACCGTGGATCGAGCATAATATCGGGCAGGTGATGTCGGGCCTTGTCTGGCTGGAGGATCACTTCGCCGACAGCGCCCTGCCGCCCCCGATCTCGCAGCCGGTCATCTCAACCGTCGTGGCGCATGACTTCCTTGCCGTCGCGATGGCCGAGATGGTCGATCTGGAGGGATTCCCAGCGCTGCGCGCACTGTCGCGAGCCTGCGCCGATCTGCCCGCCTTTCACGACACCCGCCCCGAGATCGACCTTTGAACGGAGGACCCCCATGAGCAAACCCTGCATCATATGTGTCGCCATGACCGGCGCCGTGCCGCGCAAGAAGGACAACGCGGCGGTGCCGATCACCGTTCCCGAACAGGTCGAGTCGATCCATGAGGCCTTTGAGGCGGGGGCCAGCATCGCCCATTGCCATGTCCGCAACGAGGACGAGAGCCCGACCAGCGACCCCGAGAAATTCGCCCGCCTCAAGCAAGGGATCGAGCGGCACTGTCCCGGCATGATCGTGCAGTTCTCGACCGGCGGGCGCACCGGCACGGGGCGCGAGCGTGGCGCGATGCTGAGTCTGCGGCCCGACATGGCCTCGCTCACCACCGGATCGACCAACTTTCCCGGCCGCGTCTACGAGAACGCGCCCGAACTGATCGACTGGCTGGCCGGAGAGATGCGGACCTACGGCATCAAGCCCGAGATCGAGGCCTTCGATCTCGGCCATATCTTTCACGCCGCGGCGATGAACCGCGACGGGCGCATTCCGGGCAGCCTCTACATCCAGTTTGTGATGGGGGTGAAGAACGCCATGCCGGTGGATCGCGAGGTGTTCGATTTCTACATCCGCACCGTCAACCGCCTGGTGCCGGATGCCGAATGGTGCGCCGCCGGGATCGGCCCCGGGCAGATCGTGGTCAACGAATGGTGCATCGCGGAGGGCGGCCATTGCCGCACCGGGTTCGAGGACAATGTGCGCCTCGACCGCGACCGGCTGGCCCCATCGAACGCGGCGCTGGTGGCGCGCACGGCCGAACTGTGCGCGCGGTACGGGCGGCCGGTGGCAAGCCCCGCGCAGGCGCGCGAAATCCTCGGACTGAGCCCGGTTTCATGAGGCCTTGTCCGGGGCACCTGCCAGCACCTCCGGCAGCTTGACGCGCTGGATCTTGCCCGAGGGACCCTTGGGCAGTTCGGGAAGCACATGCACCCGGTCGGGTGATTTGAACGCCCCCAGACGCGCGCGGCACAGCTCCAGCAGCGTCTCCTGGGTCAGAGTAGAACCCGCACGCAGCGTCACCGCCGCCTCGACCCGCTCGCCGTAGTGCGGACACGGACAGGCAAAGGCCGCGGCCTCCACCACGTCGGGATGGGCATAGAGCACCTCGTCGATCTCGCGGGGGGCGATGTTCTCGCCGCCCTTGATGATCAACTCCTTGAGCCGTCCGGTGACATAGAAATACCCCTCCGCGTCGCGCCGCCCCAGATCGCCGGTGCGCAGCCAGCCGTCGGGGGTGAAACTCTCGCGCGTGGCCTCGGGATTGTGCAGGTATTCCAGCATGACGTTGGGGCCCTTAACGATGATCTCGCCCTCCTCGCCCGGCGGCAGCGGGCGCAGGTCGGGCCCCGCCACCTCGGCGCGGTTGCCGATGGCGACGCCCGGCGAGCCGATCTTGCGGGTGGCCGGCGGCAGCGGGTTCGACAGGATCTGCGCCGCCGTCTCGGTGAGGCCCATGGTCTCGATGAGGGGCACGCGAAAGCGCGCCTCGAAGGCGGAATGCACCTCGACCGGCAGCGGCGCGGAGGCCGAGCGGCCGAAGCGCAGGCGGGCGCGTGTTTCGGGACAGGGTTCGGTGTCGCCGTGCAACAGGTGCGAGATGATGGTGGGCACCGCCGAGAACCAGGTCGCCCGCGTCTCGGCGGCCTGCGCCCAGAAGCGGCTGGCGGAAAAACGGCTGCAGAGCGCCAGTTGCCCGCCCGACACAAGCGATCCCATCATCGACACGCAAAGCCCGTTGATATGATAAACCGGCAGCACGCAGAGCCCGGTATCCTTGGCACCCAGATCATGCGCAACGGCGGTGGTCCAGCCCCCGGCCAGCAAGCTCGACTGACTATGCACCACGCCCTTGGGCCGCCCGGTGGTGCCCGAGGTATACATCAGCAGCGCGTGATCACCGGGCGCGACCGGGTGCAGCGGCACATCCCCTGCGCCGCCGTCCGGGTCGAGAGCGGCGATGCACCCACCGGGATTGGTGGTGGCGAACAACGCCTCCTGCGAAGGATGCACCAGCGCCACCCTCGCGCCGGAATGGTGAAGAGCATAGCCGATCGCCTCGGGCCCGGCCGCGAGGTTGATCATGGTGGCGCGAAAGCCGCCGTAGAGCGTGCCCAGCAGTGCCTCGATCCCGGCCTGCCCGTTGGGATGCAGGATCGCCACGCTCTCGCCGCGCGCGATCCCGTGCGCGGTCAGCATGGTGGCGATCTCCGCCGCGCGCCTGCGCAGCGCGGGCCAGTCGATTGCCGTGCCCTCGTCGGGGAAGGAGATGGCTGGCCCGCCCGCCCCGGCGCGGGCGTCGATCCAATCGCGCAGGGTTCGCTCGGGCGGCTGGTCGTGGCGCAGCGTCATTTGCCGGCCTGCTCCCAATAGCTGCCGAAGATCTCGTCCAGGGTCGGCTCCTGCGGCGGGATTTCGCGAACGATTTTGGTGGTTTGCAGGAAATGCCGCCAATGCAGGTTGTCGTCGATGGAATTGCCGCCCCAACTGCCGCAGCCCATCGACAGCGAGAACGGCATGCCGTTGTTGAAGGCCCCGCCGGTGGCGAAGGCATGCGGCTGGTTGACGATCACCCGGCAGGTGGGCAGCGTCGCCCCGAGATGGCGCGCGCGGGCGTCGTCGGCGCTGTGCAGGCCCACCGAATGACCGGCCCCCTGATGCGTCAGGATGCGTGCGACCGTCGCGGTCGCCGCCTCGAAATCGGCGGCGCGGTAGAGCGCCAGGACCAGGCTGAGCTTTTCGCCCGACAAGGGATGATCTGAGCCGATGCCGCGCGTCTCCACGGCGACGAAGCGGGTGCCCCGGGGCACCTGCCCGGCGAGCCCCAGCGCCTCGATCATGCGCTCGGGGTCCTGCGCGATCACCGCGCGGTTGAGATGTCCGTCGGACCACAGGCGCGCGGTGATGCCCGGTGCCGCGCTCTCGGGGACAAGCGCCCCGCCCTCCTGCGCGAGCGCCGCGATGAACTCATCATAGACCGCATCGACAACCACGACCGCGTTCTCCGAGGAACAGGAGGTCGCATTGTCGAAGGTCTTGGAGGCCGCAATCCGCGCCGCCGCTGCCGCCAGATCGGCGGTCTCGTCGACGATGACGGTGACATTGCCCGCGCCCACCCCGATGGCCGGGGTGCCGCAGCTATAGGCGCGGCGCACATTGTCCTGGCTGCCGGTCACGACGACCAGATCCGACATCTCCAGCATGCGCTGTGTCTTGGCCTTTGAGCCGGGGGCGGGCAGCATCTGTACCAGATCGGGATCCAGCCCGATCTTGGCAAACTCGGCATGGATATGCTGCAGCAGCCGCTCGCAGGTGGGCACCCCCTTGGGCGAGGGCGACAGCACGATGGCATTGCCGCATTTCAGCGCATTGATGATGTTGTTGGCGGGGGTGGCACCGGGATTGGTCGAGGGCACGACCGCCCCGATCACCCCGATGGGCCGGGCAATCTCGGTGATGCCGGTGGCCGGATCGTCGCGGATCACGCCAAAAGTCTGCGCCTTGGCGATATCGCGCATCAGGCCGAGGGTCTTGCGGTGGTTCTTGGTAATCTTGTCGGGCACGTTACCCAGCCCCGTCGTCGCGACCGAGAGTTCGGCCAGCGTGCGGTTGCGACCGGGTTCCATGATCGCCCAGGCCGCAGCCTGCGCGGCCCGGTCATAGCGCTCTTGCGAGCCGTCGGCTTCAAAGGCGCGCTGCGCCGTGCGGGCCCGGTCCATGACCCGCTCGACAGCGGCGATATCATCCTGTGCGATCATCTGACATTCCTCTTTCGGGTGGCACAGACCAGTTGACCATTCACGCTACGTGATGAAAATAGGAATGCAAATGTTTTCATAAACGGTCGGGAACGCGGTCCAGGTGTCTGATATAGATAACGGAAAAGTGGATATCGTGGCCGTTGCGAAGGCCGCCGGGGTATCGCCCTCCACCGTGTCACGCAGTTTCAACCATCCCGCGCTGGTCAGCCCGGCCACCCGGAAACGGATCACCCGCGCGGTGGAAAGGCTGGGTTATATCCGCAATCGCGCGGCCCAGTCGATGCATGGGCGGCGCAGCGCCACGGTCGGGTTGATCGTGCCGACCATCGACCACGCCATCTTTGCCGAGGTGATCCAGTCCTTCTCGGAGGCCATCGACCGCGCCGGTTTTTCCCTGCTGATCGCCTCGCACTCCTATGACCTTGACCGCGAATACGCGATGATGCGCAAGTTGATGGAGCATCGGGTGGACGGGATCGCGGTTGTCGGGCTGGAACACGCACCGGCCAGCCTGCGCTTGCTGGAGCAGCAGGGACTCCCGGCGATGGCACTGTGGAATTACGCGCCCGATGCCGTCTTGCCCTGTGTCGGCGCGGACAATCGCGAGGCGGGGCGGCTTGCGGCCGAGCATCTGCTCGGGCTTGGGCATCGCGAAATCGGGCTGATATTTCCACCGCCCGACGGCAATGACCGCGCCAGCACCCGGCTCGCGGGCGCGCGTGAGGGGCTGTTGGCCGCAGGCATCCCGCCGATCGAGGAGTGGCAGTGGGAGGTGCCCTATAGCATCGCACAGGCCAAGGAGCTGGCGCAGGGCCTCTTGCGGCGCGACCACCGTCCGACCGCGCTCTTGTGTGGCAATGACGTCATCGCGCAAGGCGTGATCTACGGCGCGCAAAGCTGCGGCCTTGGGGTGCCCGGTGACGTGTCGGTCATCGGGATCGGCGATTTCAAGGGATCAGGCGAGATCGAGCCCGGCCTGACCACGATCCGCATCCCCGCGCGCGCCATCGGAGAGATCGCGGGCGAGCGGTTCACGGCGCTGATCACCGGGGCCACCGAGGAGCATTTCCGGATCAGGTGCCCGCTCGAATGCATCCTGCGCGGAACGACGCGGGCGGCGCGGTGACTTGCCGGTGGACAAATCCGGGGGCCGCTGCAAGACTGCCGGGCAGAGCGCATCGGGGCACCGTCCGCGCGGCCTGCCCTCTCCCGGCATCGGCCAGCCGGTGCCGGGGCGATGCCCGAAATTTTGCCACCTGATCGGATACACACCCATGCACGCCATAAGTTACAGCCGTTTCGGCCCACCCCACGAGGTTCTCACGTCCTGCGAGATACCGACGCCCGACCCGGGTCCGGGCGAGGTTCTGGTGCGGTTGCATGTCTCGGGGGTGAACCCGTCGGATGCCAAGGCCCGCGCCGGGGCGCGCCCCGGTGTGACCAAGCCCGCCTTTCCCCGCATCATTCCGCATTCCGACGGCGCCGGGGTGATCGAGGCGGTCGGCGAGGGCGTGCCCGCCGCGCGCATCGGCACGCGCGTCTGGATCTGGAACGGTCAGTGGCAGCGGGCCTTCGGCACGGCGGCGCAGTATATCGCGCTGCCCTCGGCGCAGGCCGTTGCGCTGCCCGAGGGGGTGGAATTCGACATCGGCGCCTGTCTCGGCATCCCGGGCCTGACGGCGGCGCATACCGTCTTTGGTGGCGGCGACGTGGCCGGGCAAAGGCTGTTGGTGTCGGGTGGGGCGGGGGCTGTCGGCCACAACGCCGTGCAGCTTGCCAGCGCAGCGGGTGCGGAGGTCATCGCCACCTGTTCGGCCTCCGCGATGGAGCGGGTGCGCGCGGCGGGGGCGGCGCAGGTCTTTGACTATGCCGATCCGGAACTGGCCGAAAAAATCCTCGACGCGACGGGCGGGCATGGCATCGACCGCGCTGTCGAGGTGGAATTCGGGGTCAATGTCGCGCTGCTGCCCGAGGTGATGGCCCCGAACGGCACCATCGCCACCTATGGATCCTTCAAGGACATGACCCCGCAGATCCCGTTCGGGCCCTATCTTTTCAAGGCGCTGAAGATCGACATCGCGCTGATCTACATCCTGCCCGAGGCCGAACGGCAGGCCGCCATCACGCAGCTCACCAAGGCCATCGAGGCAGGCACGCTGCGCCCCGCCATTCACGCGCGGTTTGCCCTCGTGGACTGTGCCACAGCCCATGACACGGTGATGCAGCCGGGGCGTGCGGGCGCGGTGCTGCTCGACATTGCATGACCGGCTTTAATCGGGGGATCTGCCCGCCTTTGGCCGCAGCGAGGCGGCGGATTGGCTGAACAGCACGGTATTGTTGTCGACCCGGTGCCGCCCGCCATTCTGTTCGGATTTGTGCAGGTCGATGGCGCGCTGCACCGCCGGGCGCGTCTTGATCCGGGCGCGCCAATCGGCGACGCGGGGGAAGGCGTCGAGCGAGGCACCGAGCGGCTTGGCGATGAAGGCCCAGGGAAAGGCCATCATGTCGGCGATGGAATAGTCGCCCAGAATGTAATCGCGCCCTTCAAGACGGTTTTCCAGCACGCCGAGGTTTCGGTCGTATTCGCCAAGGTAACGCCTGAAGCCATAGGTGCGGTCATCCTTGGGCGCATAGTTGCGGAAATGGCTGAGCTGGCCTGCCATCGGCCCCTGATTGCCGACCTGCCAGAACAGCCATTCCATCAGCTCCTTGCGGGCGCGCAGATCTGTCTTGGGCGGGGCGAATTGCCCGGTCTTTTCGGCGAGATAGAGTAGGATTGCCCCGGATTCGAACATCGTCACGGGGTCGTCGCCCCAATCCGCCCCCGGCGCATGGTCCACGATGGCGGGCATCTTGGCATTGGGGCTGATCGCCAGAAACTCGGGCGTGAACTGGTCGCCCTCGCTCAGCCGCATCAGGATCGGGCGATAGGCAAGCCCGGTTTCCTCGAGCATGATCGCGGCCTTCCAGCCGTTGGGCGTGGGCGCGAAATAGAGGTCGATCATGCCGGGCTCTCCTGCGTGTCGGTGGCGATACCCTCGGCGATCATCTCGGCGATTGCCGCGTCATCATAGCCCGCCTGCCCGAGCACCGCGCGGGTATCCTCGCCCAGACGGCGGGCGGGTTGCGGTGCCTCGGGCGGGGTGGCGGAGAACCTTGCGGGCGTGCGGGTCTGGCGGATCGGGCCTGCCTGCGGGTGGTCCTGCTCGATCACGATGCCATTGGCCTGCACCTGCGGGTGCCGGTAAACCTGATCGCGGGTCAGCACCGGCGCGCAGGGCACGTCATGGTCGCTCAATCGCTGCATCCAGTTGTCGGTGGTGTCGGTGCGCAGCGCCTCCTGCGTCAGTTCCAGCCGGGCGGGTTTGTTGTCTTCGCGCGCGGCCACGGTGGCAAAGCGTGGGTCTTCCAGCCACTCGGGCCGCCCGACCGCCGCCGAAAGCCCCTTCCATGTGCTGTCGGTATGCGCCGAGACCGCCATCCAGCCATCGGCGGTCTGATAGATCAGTTCGACAAAGCTCTGCGCCTCGGCGCTTTTGTCGGGCTGGGCCTCGTCCCCGACAAAGGTGTGGCCCGCCATGTCGGAACTCCACAGGAAGGCCAGCACGGTGTCGAGCATCGAGACCCGCACATGGCTGCCCTCGCCGGTGCGGGAACGCGCCAGCAGCGCGGCAGTGATCGCCTGCGCGGTCTGGATAGCGGTCAGCTTGTCGGGCAGGATCGTGCGCACCAGCCGGGGGCGCGCAGCATCGGCGCCGCCCTGCACGCTCGCCAGCCCCGACAGCGCCTGAATGAGCGGATCGTAAACCGGCTTGCCCGCCCAATCGCCCTCGAACCCGAACCCCGCGATCGAGGTGTAGATGATATCGGGGCTGACCGCGTGCACCGCCGCCTCGCCCAGACCGATTCGTTCGGCCACGCCGGGGCGGAAATTCTGCACGAAGACATCCGCAGTTTTGCAAAGCCGCAGCGCCGCCTCGAGCCCGCGCGGGTGCTTGAGATTGAGCGTGACCGATTTCTTGCCGCGGTTGTTGTTGAGATACGAGGCCGAGAACCCGCCCCGCCGCCCGGTCACCTGCCGACTGAGATCGCCGCCGTCGGGGTGCTCGATCTTGATAACCTCTGCGCCCTGGTCGGCGAGCGTCATAGTGGCCAGCGGGCCCGAGATCATCGTGGTCAGGTCGATGACCCGAAATCCGTGCAAGGGGCCTGGCATGTGGTCGGTCTCCGGTCCGGGGGATGCGTGCAGCCGTGCAAGCCTAGCAAATGACGGCCCGGCGTCACAAGACACCGGGCCGGTTTTGTCAGACATGGCGACAGGCGGCGGCCTGTCGGATGTGCGTTCAGGCGGCGTCCTTGCGCGCCTTTTCCCAGGCGAAGCTCTTGAAGGCCTCGTCCACCGGCGTCTCGGCCAGGTGATTGGTGTAGTTCGACATGACCTTTTGCGACAGGCCAAGGATCACCTCGAGCACCTGACGCTTGGTGAAGCCCGCGTCAAAGAAAGCCTGCAACTCGGCCTCGTCGACATGGCCACGGCCACGGGTGACGGCCAGCGTGAAGTCGCGCAGCGCCTCGAGCCGGGCATTGGGCAGCGGGGTCTCATCGCGCAGCGCGTCGTTGATCGCGTCGTCGACCTTCATCCGCTTGGCGATGCCGCTATGGGCGGGCACGCAATAGGTGCAGTTATGCTCGACATTGATGGTCTGCCAGACCACGGTCAGTTCGTCCTTGTCGAAGCTGGTCTGCTCGGCGAACATCTGGTGCAGTTGCTGATAGGCCTCCAGAAGCGCCGGGGCCTCGGCCATCACGGCATGCAAACCTGGAATGCGGCCAAAGGATTTCTGTGAGTTTTCGAGCAGCGGGCGGCTCTCTTCGGGGGCGGTTTCGATCGTGTGCAGGTCAAAGCTGGGCATGCGGTTCTCCTTGTGGATGGTGATGTAAATTCTTGAGTGATTGCTCAATTATCTTTCCTACCTTTACTCGGGCGAGTATACAAGATAATTCTTGAGCGATCACTCAATTGAGATCGAGGTGTCAGGCATGGGCAGAACGACCGGCTATGACCGGGACACGGTATTGCAGGCGGCAATGGAGCTGTTCTGGGCGCGCGGCTATCACTCTACCTCGCTCAAGGATCTCGAGCGGGTGCTCGACATGCGCCCCGGTTCGATCTACGCCGCCTTCGGCTCCAAGGAGGCGCTGTTTTGCGCAGCACTCGACCGTTATGCCAGCATCGGGCAAAGGAACCTCGCCGAAACGCTGGCCAGGGCACCGTCGCCGATCGCGGGGCTGGCAGCACATGTGCGCATGATTGGCCGCCTGATGTCCGGCAATCCCCCGTCGCGCGCCTGCATGATGGTCAAGACCCTGTTGGAGACACCCGATGACGATCCGGTTTTGCGCCGCACTGTCGAGCGTATGATGCGCGAGGTCGAGGCCGGTTTTGCCGATGCGTTCCGCGACGCGCGCCGCGCGGGCGAGATCCCGCCCGGTTCGGATCCGGAGCGATTGGCGGCGCGGTTGCAGGCCTCGATCTTTGGCCTGCGCGCCTATGCGCAACGCAGCGATGCAGGCGGGACCACGCAACGCCTTGCCGATGATATCGCCCGCGAGATCGAGGCGCTGGCAGTCTGACCGGCCCGCCCGTCTGCGCTACATCACCGCCCCGATCTGCCAGGGCACGAATTCGTCATCGCCCAGCCCCTGCGCCTCTGACTTGGTCCGCTCGCCCGAGGCCATGCGCAGCCACATCGCGTAGATCTCGCGCCCGACCTCCTCGACCGAGCGGCCATCCGACAAGATCACGCCCGCGTTGACGTCCATATCCTCCGACAGCCGCGCATACATCTGCGAATTGGTGGCGACCTTCATCGAGGGCGAGGGTTTGGCACCAAAGGCCGATCCGCGCCCGGTGGTGAAACAGACGATCTGACAGCCCGAGGCGATCTGCCCGGTGACCGAGGCCGGATCGTAGCCGGGGCTGTCCATGAAGGTGAAGCCTTTGGCCGTCACCGGCTCAGCGTAGTTGTAGACCCCCATCAACGGGGTCGTTCCCCCCTTGGCCGCCGCCCCGAGCGATTTTTCCAGAATGGTGGTCAGCCCTCCGGCCTTGTTGCCCGGCGAGGGATTGTTGTCCATCGAGCCGCGATTGCGGGCGGTGTAATCTTCCCACCAGCGGATAAGGCCGATCAGCTTTTCGCCGATCTCGCGGGTCGCGGCGCGCGCGGTCAAGAGATGCTCCGCGCCGTATATTTCAGGCGTCTCGGCCAGCACCCCGGTGCCGCCCTGCGCCACCAGCAGATCGCAGGCATGGCCCACGGCGGGATTGGCGGTGATCCCCGACCAGGCATCCGAGCCGCCGCATTGCAGGGCCACCATCAGCTCCGATGCCGGGCACGTCTCTCGGCGCGCCGCATCGACCTCCGGCAGCATCGCCTCGATCTTCGAGATGCCCAGCTCCACCGAGCGCCGCAGCCCGCCCACATCCTGTATGTTCATCGTCTGGAATGTCGGGCCGGGTGTCAGCCCATAGGCTTCGATCAGCCAGTCGATCTGCATCATCTCGCAGCCCAGCCCGGCCAGCAGCACGCCGCCCACATTGGGATTGCGCGCATAGCCCCAGAGCACCCGTTGCAGCGCGGCAAACCCCTCGCCATCGCCGCCCATGGCGCAGCCCGTGCCATGCACAAAGGCCACCACGCCATCGACATTGGGATGGGCCGCCAGCCGCTCGGGCGTGAAATGCGCCGCGATCTTGCGCGCCGCCGTGGCCGAACAGTTCACCGAGGTGAGCACCGCGATATAGTTGCGCGTGCCGACGCGGCCGGTGGCCCGGCGATAGCCCATGAAGGTGTCGGTCTTGTCCGGTTGGCTGGCCGGGCGCAGGTTGGTCGAGAACTCATAGGCCGCATCGACATTGCGGAATTCCAGGTTGTGGGTGTGAACGTGGCTTCCAGCCGCGATGTCACAGGCGGCATAGCCGATCACCTGTGCATATTTGCGCACCGCCTCTCCCTTGGCGATGTCCTGCACGGCGATCTTGTGACCGCGCGGAATGGCCTCCACCGCCCCTGCCGCACCGGGCAAGAGCGATACGGCGGCGGTCTCGACATTATCTTCGGGCGAGAGGCGGACGGTTTGCACGGGCATTTCTCCAGAACTGAGCCGGGTCTCCGGCAAACGTCGCGCAATCCCGGCACGTGGTCAAGCTTTGGTATACCAAATCTGACGGCACGGACGAGGCGATCTTGCGGGATCAGGCGGCCCGGCTCAGAGAATGCCGCGAATGCGCTCGATGGCGGTTTCGATATTCTCGGCGGAATTGGCGTAGGAGAAGCGCAGATAACCTTCGCCGTGGCGGCCAAAGGAGGTGCCTGCCACCGTCGCCACGCCGGCCTCGTCGAGGAACCGGTCCTGCGCCTGCGCCGAAGTCATTCCAGTGCCTTCGATATTCGGGAAGGCGTAGAACGCGCCGCCCGGGTCGGTGCAGCGCAGGCCCGGCAGGCTGTTCAGCGCCTCGACGATCAGCCGCCGCCGGGCATCGAAATGGCGCATCATCTCGTCCACCGCATCCTGCGGCCCGGTCAGTGCGGCAAGCCCGGCATATTGCGACGCCGCGTTGACGCAGGAATGATCGTTGATGCAGAGCCGCGTCGCGTGCCCCACCGCCGCGTCGGGCCAGACGGCGTAGCCCAGCCGCCAGCCGGTCATCGCATAGGTCTTGGACCAGCCGTCGAGCAGGATCAGCCGGTCGCGGATCTCGGGGTATTGCAGCAGGCTCACATGTTCGCGGCCGTCATAGAGCATGCGGCTGTAGATCTCGTCGGAGAGCACCGCCACGTGGGGATGGTCCGCCAGACCGGCCACAAATTTGTCGACCTCTGCGCGCGGGGTGACGCCGCCGGTGGGATTTGCGGGGCTGTTGATGATGATCAGGCGGGTTTTCGGCGTGATCTGCGACAGCACGGTTTCGGCGTCGAAGGCAAAGCTGTTTTCCTCGCGCAGGGCGATCGGCACCGGGGTGGCGCCGGAATAGCGGATGACCGATTCGTAGATCGGAAAGCCGGGGTCGGGATACATGATCTCGGCCCCCGGCTCGCCGAACATCAGCACGGCAAAGAACATGGTCGGCTTGCCGCCGGGCACCACCACGACGTTGTCGGGGTTCACCTCGGCCCCGTGGCGGGCGTGCAGATCGGCGGCCACGGCCTCGCGCAAAGCAGGGATGCCGTTGGCGGGGGTATAGCCGTGATGACCGTCGCGCAGCGCCTTGATCCCGGCTTCGACGATATGCGGCGGGGTCTGGAAATCGGGCTGGCCGATGCCGAGATTGATGATGTCCTGGCCCTGCGCCGCCAGAGCCTGCGCGCGCGCCAGCACGGTAAAGGCCGATTCGGTGCCGAGCCGCGACAGGCTGTCGGCGAAGTGCAGGTGTGACATCGGGGTCTCCGGCATGTGTGAGGCAGGCGCGAGGCGCGTCAGCTCCTGGCGTCTTCTTTGGGCGACATTTCTGACGTCTCGCCGTCTTCAACCACCTCGGCCTCGACCACGTCCTCGTCGGACTCGTCCTCACGCTTGTCCTCGACCGTGCCGACGATCAGCGGAAGCATTTCGAGCCCGGTGGGCGTGGCCATCGGCGAATTGGGCGGCGCGCGCCAGCTGAGCGTGTCGAATGTGCCGCAATTCTCGCAGGAGGGCACCCATTCGGCATGGATATGCTGACACTTGTCACACACCCATTGCGGCCCGCGCGGCGCGCTGAGCGCGCGCGCCAGCCAGCCCTTGACCACCGCGTCGGGCGCACCCTCGCCGCGCTCGATGGCGGCCATGATGGTGAGCGCGCGGGCATCGGGCTCAACTTCGGCGAGATCACCGAGCGCCCGCCGCGCCGCCGGGAAATCCTCGGCGGCGAGGTTCAGTTCCGCCTCGAGCAGCCGCGTCTCGCGATTGTCGGGATGCACCTTCAGCAGCTTGCCGAACCGCTTGAGTCGCTGTCTCGGGCTTTCCTCGGGTTCGATCGCGGCGAAGGCGGCGGCGAGATCGGGATGCGGGCGCACCAGCCATGCCTTGTTGATCACCCGCACGGCGTTGCGCTTCTTGTCCTGCTCGACATAGCCGCGCGCCGCCAGAACCGCCGCCGGGATCAGGTCGGGCGAGAGCTTGTTCGCCTCGATCGCCGCCTCGCGCGCCTCGATGCTCTTGCCCTCGTCCAGCACGTCGCGCGCCTCCGAGAGGGCCAGCACGGCGTCGCGCCGCTTGTGCACGTCACGCGGCAGATTGCCGTATTTCAGCTTGGCATTGAGCGTGGCGCGGGCGCCTTTCCAGTCGCCCGCCCCGGCCTGCAATTGCAGGAGCGTGTCCTGCACCTCCGCATGGCGCGGCTTGAGCGCAAAGGCGGTCTGCGCCAGTTTCATCGCCGTTTCGGTATCGCCCTCTTCCAGCCGCTTGCGCAGGATGCCACGGATGCCAACAAAGCGGGTTTTCTCATTGGTCAGCAGCCGCTTGTAGGCTTGTTCCGCCTTGGTCTTGTCGCCCGCCATTTCGGCGGCCTGCGCGGTAATCAGGTCGGTGAGCGCGGGCTTGCGCAGATAGCCTTCGGCCTTGGCGGCCTTGGCCATCGCCACATTGCCCTCGCCCGAGGCCAGCGCCAGCATGCCCTCGCTCAGCGCCCGATAGCCCTTTTCCTGTCGATTGCGGTCGAAATAGCGTGACAGCGCTGTCTCATCCCCGTTGATGAAGCGCAGGACCGCGACCAGCATCGCCGCCAACTTCATCAGCGCCCAGATCGCCAGCACCAGAATGACCAGCGCGATCACCGCCTTGATCGGCGTCAGGTTGATCTCGACCCCGGCCATGACGATGCGCACACCGCCCTCAAGCTCCAGCAGAAAGCTTGCGCCGAACGCCAACGCGGCCACCAGGGCGATGAAAACGGCTATCTTGATAATCGACCAGAGCATATGGATCGCCTTTTCTAACTCAATTCAACGTGTCGGCCAGCGCGTTGGCCGCCGACAGGGCCGCGTTCCGGCGCTCGGCCTCGGCGGCCCAATCGCTCAGTTCGGCGCGCGCGCCCTCGGGCAAGGTCTCGATCTCGGCCAGCGCATCGCCCAGCCGTCCGTCGCGAACCGCCGCCTCGGCGCGCGACAGCACCGCGTCCGGGTCATCGCCCTCTTGCGGCTCGAGCGAGCGGATGCCAAGCTGGCTCTTGAAGAAACCGCCGACGCTCGACGCGGCTCCGCCATCGGCGCTGCGCACTGCCGCGAGCGCGGCGCGCGCGGCCTCGGGGAAACTCTCGGTCAGTTCAGCCCGTGTCGGCACGCCGTTTTCGGCCACATCCGAAAGCGCGGCGGGTATCTCCGCCCCGGTGTCGCGCAGATCGGCAAGCGCGGCAGTGAACTCATCGCCGCTGTCGAGCGCGGTCATCACCCGGGTCAATGCGGCACGCCGCAAGGTGGCGCGCGCGCTGTCGCGCGCGGCGGCCTCCTCTGCTTCGGCCTCACCCTTGAGGGCGTCGATCTCGGCGCGCTGTGCGTCAAGCGTCTCACGCTGTGCGCTCAAAGCCGCACTCAGTTCCTCGATCTGCTCCGCCGATACATCGCTGCGCCCGATCTCGGGGGCGGGGCGATCCTCAAGCGCGGCAATGCGGCTTTCCAGGTCGCTGATCTGGTCGGTGAGGCCGGTTAGCGTCTCGCCCAACCCGCTTACCTCGCCGCTCAGATCGGGGCCCGGGGTGAAATCTTCGACCGTGGACCGCAAATCGCCGAGCGCGGTTTCCTGTGCCGCGATGCGATCCTGCAATGCGGCGGGGTCAACGCCGTCCTCGGCCGGGCTCAGCGGATGGTCGGGCAGGACATAAGGGGCGGCGATCACGCCGATGCCTGCGGCCACAACCCCGCCAAGCAGCATCGACCAAAAGCCACCCTGCCGGATCGTGACCTGTTCGGTCTTTGTCACCGGGGCCGGAGCAGGTGTCTCGGCCTCGTCGGTCTGCTGACCGGCCTGCGCCTCTTCGGCCTCGGCTACGGTCGCGACCTCTGCCATCGGGTCATCGTCCTCGGGGAGGGCCGTTCGCTCGTCTGCGGTCTCTTGCTCTGGTGTGGCGTCGTCGGGCGCGGCCTCGGCGGTGCTATCCGCGCTCTCCGAGCCCGGCACTGTCTCCGGCTCGCGTGGCTCTTCTTCGGAGTCTGGCGTCTCCTGCGCCACCTCGGCGTCAAACGGGTCCTCTGAGGTTTCTGCCTCGGGTGTATCCTCGGGGGTATCGCTCACAGGCACAGGTGTTTCGGAGGGCGGCAGCTCGGTTTCGGTCGCGGACGCGTCCTCGGCAGCCTTGTCCTGCGCCTCGGTCTCGTCCGTCTCAGGGGTCTTTTTTGTTGCCACGTCTCGCCACCTTTTCGAATCTCACCACGTCAAGCTGTCAACCTGACCTTACTGCGCCCGTTTTCCACCCTCAAGCCGCTTGGCTTCTTTCACCAGATCGTGCACCTCTTGCGCCATTGAGTCGACATCGGGTTTCCGGGCAATGCGCAGACTATGGGCGGCCCCCTCCGGCACGGCCTGTGCGACCTTGCGGCTGATTGCCGCGACGAGGAGCGGTGCGTGGATCGGCCCCGCCTGCGCAAAGACCAGCCGCGCGCTGCGCGGTGACATCAGGGGCAGGATCACCGGGTCTTTGCCGGCCAGAAGCCGATGCACTTCCGTGCTCAGGGCCTGTGGCTGCTGATCATAGACAACCGTCTCGTGCGCGTCATGTCCCGCCGCCCGCAACGCGCCGGTGATATCCGCGGCCACATGCGCCCCGCGCAGATGCAGAAATGGCCCCTCGCTCCTGTCCCGTGCAATCCGGTCGAGCAGCGCCCCGGCATCGCCACCGCACGCAATCGCCGTCAGGCCCTGCGCACGCGCCGCCTCTGCCGTCGCCTCGCCCACTGCGTAGCAGGTGAAGTCACGCCGTGCCGTCACGCGGCAGAACCCGTCCACGCCGTGCCGCGAGGTGAAGATCAGGACCTCACCGCCCGCGAGCGGCGGCAATTCCCCGCGCAATTCGATCCGCATCACCGGCGCACAAAGCACGTTCACCTCCGGCCCGCACACCTCACGCAGCCGCGCGGCAAAACGGCCCGCTTCCGGCTCGGGCCGGGTGATGAGGATCGTCACGGGCATGGATCATCCAGAGTTGTTGGCTGCCTCATTCGGTGTTACCTGCCTTGCACCTGTCACGCAACGCATGGGCGCGATGAGCAAGCCGCTGATCTTCCTTGGACTCGAAAGTAGCTGCGACGATACCGCAGCCGCCTTGGTGCGCATAGGTTCGGATGGGACCCCCGAAATCCTCGCCTCGGTGGTGCATGGGCAGGCCATGCTGCATGCCGATTACGGCGGCGTCGTGCCGGAGCTCGCGGCGCGGGCGCATGCCGAAAAGCTCGATATCTGCGTGCGTGAGGCGCTGGGGCAGGCGGGGCTGGGGTTGGCCGATGTGGACGCCGTCGCAGTCACCGCCGGGCCGGGCCTCATTGGCGGGGTGATCGCCGGGGTGATGTGCGCCAAGGGGATCGCTGCCGGGGCGGGTCTGCCGCTGATCGGGGTCAACCATCTGGCCGGGCATGCGCTGACCCCGCGCCTGACCGACCGGGTCGCCTATCCCTACCTGATGCTGCTGGTCTCGGGCGGGCATTGTCAGTTCCTGATCGTGCGCGGGCCGGATGATTTCACCCGGCTTGGCGGCACCATCGACGACGCGCCGGGCGAGGCGTTCGACAAGACCGCGCGATTGCTTGGCCTGCCGCAACCCGGCGGGCCGAGCGTGGAGCGGGAGGCCGCATCGGGCGACGCGAGCCGCCTGCGCTTTCCCCGTCCGCTCTTGGACCGGGCGGGGTGCGACATGTCGTTTTCGGGGCTCAAGACCGCCCTGCTGCGCGCCCGCGATCAGATTGTGGCCGAGAAATCCGGGCTGACGCGGCAGGACCGCGCCGATCTTTGTGCCGGGTTTCAGGCGGCGGTCTGCGACGTGCTGGCAGAAAAGACGCGCCGGGCGCTGCGAATCTACATGGCGGAGGCGCCTTCGGTGCCCCTGATTGCTGTTGCGGGGGGCGTCTCCGCCAATGGCCCCATACGTGCGGCGTTGAAGGACGTGGCGGCAGAGGCGGGCGGGCGGTTTCTTGCACCACCCCTTGCGCTTTGCACGGACAACGCGGCGATGATCGCCTATGCGGGGGCGGAACTCTATGCCCAGGGTCATCGCGACGACATGACGCTTGCGGCGCGACCGCGCTGGCCGCTGGATTATACCAGCCCTTCGATGCTGGGCAGCGGCAAGAAGGGGGCAAAGGCATGACGCTCATTTGCGGCGCAGGCGCATTCGGCACGGCGCTGGCGGTGACCTTGGCGCAGAACGGCCCCGTCACGCTCTGGGCGCGCGATGCCGATCACGCCGCCGAGATGCAGGCACGCCGCGTCAACGCGCGCCGCCTGCCGGAGATCCCCCTGCCCGAGGCGATCACCGTGATCTCGGGCGATGTGCCGAGGGGGGACACGCCCTGCCTGCTGGCCATGCCGATGCAGACGCTTGGCGGGTTTCTGACGGCGCATCACCACGGGCTTGGAGCACGCCCCCTCGTCGCCTGCTGCAAGGGGATGGACCTTGCCACCGGGCTTGGACCGACCGGCCTGATCGCGCAGACCTGCGCAGAGGCCATTCCGGCGATCCTCACAGGCCCCAGTTTCGCGCGCGATATCGCGCTTGGGCTGCCCACGGCGCTGACGCTGGCCTGTGCCGACGCGGTGATTGGCCAGAGATTGCAATCCACGCTGACCACGCCCACCTTGCGCCTTTATCGCACCACCGACACCACCGGCGCGGAACTGGGCGGCGCGCTCAAGAACGTGATTGCCATCGGTTGCGGTGCGGTGATGGGGGCGGGGCTGGGCGAGAGTGCGCGCGCGGCCCTGATGACCCGTGGCTTTGCCGAGATGCACCGATTTGCCCATGCCCTCGGCGCGCAGCCCGACACGCTGGCGGGGCTATCTGGCTTTGGCGATCTGGTGCTCACCTGCACCAGTGGCCAGTCGCGCAATTACGGCTACGGCCAGAGCCTGGGGCGCGGCGAGGATTTCGACACAGGCGTCACCGTCGAAGGCGCCGCCACCGCCCGCGCCGTGCTGGCCCGTGCCCATGCGCTCGGCCTCGACATGCCGATCACCCATGCCATCACCGCGCTTGTCACTGGCGAATTGCGCGTCAGCGAGGCGATGGATATGCTGCTTTCACGACCATTGAAGGAAGAATGATGCTGATTGCCCTGATTGCCCGCGACCACCCCGGCGCCCTGCAAACCCGTCTCGACAACCGCGACGCCCATATCGCCTATCTCAAGGAGACCGGCGTTGTCAGCCAGGCGGGTCCGCTCCTGAACGAAGAGGGGGAAATGGTGGGCTCGCTCATCATCCTCGATGTTCAGGACATGCAAGAGGCCCAAGACTGGGCCAATAACGATCCCTACGCCAAGGCGGAGCTGTTTTCGGGCGTCGAGTTGATCCCGTGGAAGAAAGTGATCTGATGCGGTTTTGGCTGTTCAAGTCCGAACCGTCGGTCTGGGGCTGGTCCGACCAGCAAGCCAAGGGCGACGCGGGCGAGGAATGGGACGGCGTGCGCAACTATCAGGCGCGCAATTTCATGCGCGAGATGGCGGTGGGGGATTGCGGCTTTTTCTACCATTCGCAAAAGGAAAAGGCGGTGGTGGGCACGGTCGAGGTGATCGCGGAGGCGCATCCCGACAGCACCACCGACGATCCGCGATGGGAGTGCGTCGACATCAAGGCGCTGGAGGCGGCGCGGGTGCCCGTGACGCTCGACATGATCAAGGCCGATCCGCGCCTGTCGGAGATGGTGCTGGTGCGCAACTCGCGCCTGTCGGTGCAGCCGGTGACGGCCGAGGAATGGCGCATCATATGCGACATGGCAGGTCTGACAGGATAGACCGCCTCAGCCGGGACCCGCAGCCGCGGGATGCGCCCTGCCCCAGACCCGCGCGGCATCCCGCGCAACCAGGCGTGCTTCGATCCCGTCCAGTGCTTCCAGGGCGCGCGCTGCATCGGCGTTTTGACGCAGGGCATGCCGATAGGCCCGCAAAACCGAACGCGGCCCCCACGGCAGGCAGGCCCGGGCCAGCCACGCCCGTAGCGCAGGCGGCAGGCGGTCAAACTCGTGCATCGGGTCGAGGCTCCGGCGACGGTGGCGCAGGCTGGTCCGTCCATTGGTGCGCCCGGTCGTCCTGCCGCTCATATCGCCTCCTCCGGGTCGTCCAGCGGATCGAGCACCAGCAAGAACCGCGTTTCACCACGTCCCTCGATGGGCGGCGAACGATGCAACAGCCCCGAGGACGGATCGCCCGGCCAGAGCGTGCCGCGCAGCACCAACGGCACGCCGGTCGGCGTGGTGAATACCCGGTGCGGCACCTCGCCATCTACGCTGACCCCGTATTGCGTGCCGGTGCCGCGATAGGTGCAGATCAGCCGCGCGGGGACCGCGTCGATATGGAACCGGCGGCAGGCATCGGTCTGAATCACGTCGAGCCGCAGCCGCAGGAACCGCGCCTGCATCAGCCCGGCAAAGTGATCCGCCAGCATACCGATATCCTCGACCAGCCAGGTGCGAGCCGCGCTCTCGTCCAATCCCGCCATATCGCAGGCGGCGCCCGCGGCATCCCGCACCATGTCGGGCCGCAGGATCACGCGTAGCTGTGGCAACGTCGCGGGGGCAAGGCCGTCGACCCACGCCTGCCAGTCCGGATCAACCCGCCGCTGCCAGAGCGCCGCTGCCACCCCCGACCGCGAGATCACATCTAGGTCGTCGGCACAGTCCGCCACCCCCACGCCGATCGCCGCCCCGTGCAGGATCTCACGCTCCAGCGTCATGCCGCCGCCTCCGCCCGCCGCCAGCGCGGGAAAGGATCGGGCAGATCCTCCACTCCTTCATCTTGCATCAGCGCGGCGTCGAGCCTGCCGCGCAGCGCGGGCCAGTCGATGCCTGCCCCGATGAACACGATCTCCTGCCGCCGGTCGCCCCACGGCTCCTGCCAATGCGCGCGCAGATAGTTCTGCGCCTGCGCGTGATCCGGCCAGCGCTTGCGCGGCACCGCCGCCCACCAGGTGCCCAAGGGTGTCACGCTCGACAGGCTGCCCGCCAGCGAAAATTCCGCCACCCAATCGGGCCGCGTGGCGATCCAGAAATGCCCTTTGGCCCGGATCACGCCGGGCAGGGGGCCGTTCAGCACGTCATGGATCGCCTGCGGATGAAACGGCGCGCGCGCCCGGTAGGTATAAGAGGCGACACCGTATTCCTCGGTCTCGGGAACATGATCGGCAAACCCGTAAAGCTCTTTCGCCCACATCGGATGCTCATGCGCCTTGTCGAAATCGAAAAGGCCCGTGGCAAGGATCGCATCCGCGCCCACGGCGCCATGATCGGTCTCGATGACCCGCGCATCGGCATTCAGGCTACGGATGATCTTGCGCGCGGCGTCGCGCTGATACGGTGCGGCGTCGCTCACCTTGTTCAGGATCGCCACATCGGCATACTCGATCTGGTCGGTCAGCAGATGCACCAGCGTGCGCTCATCCGCGTCCCCCATTGTCTTGCCCCGGTCGCGCAGGAAATCGTGGCTGGAAAAATCGCGCAACAGGTTTACCGCGTCGACGACCGTCACCATCGTGTCGAGGCGCGCCACATCCGACAGGCTCTCGCCCGCCTCGTCACGAAACTCGAAGGTGGCGGCAAGGGGCAAAGGCTCGGAAATGCCGGTCGATTCGATCAGCAGATAATCGAATCGGCCTTCCCCCGCGAGGCGGCGCACCTCGGCCAGCAGATCGTCGCGCAGGGTGCAGCAGATGCAGCCATTCGACATCTCGATCAGGGTCTCGTCGGTGCGGCTCAGTTCGGTCTCGGCACGTACGAGATCGGCGTCGATATTCACCTCGGACATGTCATTGACGATCACCGCCGCGCGGCGGCCCTCGCGGTTGTTCAGCACGCGGTTGAGCAGCGTCGTCTTGCCGGCTCCGAGAAAGCCCGAGAGCACGGTGACGGGCAGGCGGGGGTCCATGTCGGTCATGAGAAGCCTCACATTTTATGTAGTGTAATGTAATGTTATTTTATAACTTCTCCTGAATGTCAAACCGTAATCTCGCTGCCCACGCGACTTTCCGCGTTGCACATGACGCATCCGACGAGTTCTGCCCCATGACGAGAGTCCCCAACGACATGCCTTGCCCCGCATTTACCCCGCTCACTCGGACAGATCGTCTTCGGGGCTCATCTGTGCCGATGCCGGATACGCGGCACCAAAACTGCGTGACGCCAGCAGGATCGCAGACCCCGCGGTCAATCCTATACTGCGCGCGCTGACGTTCGCCCTTCTCATACCGCGCCAAGCTCGCTATCCGCTCACAGGAGCCGCCGGCCTAATCCGCTCATCGGCGATCTCCACCGCTTCGGCCGACCCCGCACAGACCGCCAAGGCGCAGCACTCAGGCTGGCGGCTTGCGCATCAGCCGCGCAAGCGCCGCCACCTCCCGCCCCTGCCCCGCCGACTCCAGTAGATCGGCGGCACGCAGGCGCACGTCCTCGGGCTTGTTCTGCCCCAGTTTCCAGGTGCCCGCGATCTCGTCCACCCGCATCGCGCAGGGCACGATCTGCCGCATCATCCGCTCCAGCACCTCGGGTGTCATCTTCTCTGCCCGCCAGTCCTGCTTGGGCGCGAGCCGCGTCTCGAACTCTGCCGACTGCCGGTCGAGCAGGTCGCGCATGTGCTCCTGCGGCTGCAAGCTTATCTCGCCCACCAGATGCACGGCGATGTAATTCCAGGTGGGCACCTGATCCTCGACGCCGTACCAATCGGGCGAGACATAGGAATGCGGCCCCTGTACCGCGAGCCGGGCAGGCAGGGGCGCAGACAGCAGCCGCGCGATGGGATTGGAGCGCACGAGGTGGAACTCCGCCCGGTTGCCGTCCTCGGACAGCAGGAACGGGATATGGCTGATCAGCGGGGCCTCCCCGGTGGCCACGGCCAGCAGGCCAAAGCCCTGCTCGCGCGCAAAGGCGATGTTGCGGGCCGTATCGGCCTGACGAAAGGCGGGGTTGGGGTGCATCGCGACGGGCCTCTCAGGCGGCGGTCAACTGCGTGCCGGTATGGCCGGTCACGGTCGCTGTGACGATTGCACCCTCGGGCCGGTCGCTGTCAAAGACCACCTCGGTGAATTGCTCGGTGCGGCCCATGCGCGGATGCTCCATCAGGATGGCGTGGCGGCGCCCCTGCTGTTCGGCCAGATGCGCCGCGACCCGCGCCGCGCCCGCCGCGCGCAGCCGCGCCGCGCGGTCCTTGACCGCAGCGCCATGAACCTGCGGCATCCTTGCAGCGGGAGTGCCGGGACGGGGCGAGTAGGGAAACACATGCAGCCAGGTCAGGTGGCATTCCTCCACCAGCCGCAGCGAGTTCTCGAACGCCGCCCCGGTCTCGGTCGGGAACCCGGCGATGATATCGGCCCCGAAGGTCATGTCGGGACGCAGGCGCCGTGCCTCTTCGGAAAAACGGATCGCATCATCGCGCAGATGCCGCCGCTTCATCCGCTTGAGGATCAGGTCATCGCCATGCTGCAGGCTCAGATGCAGATGCGGCATCAGGCGCGGCTCGGTGGCGATGGCCTGCATCAGGTTGTCATCCACCTCTATGGAATCAATCGAGGAAATCCGCAGGCGCGGCAAATCCGGCACCAGCTTCAGGATGCGCATCACCAAGTCGCCGAGTTTCGGCTGCGACGGCAGATCCGCGCCCCAGCTTGTCAGGTCCACACCGGTCAGCACCACCTCGTTATAGCCCGCGCCCACCAGCCGCTTGATCTGATCGACCACGACGCCCGCCGGAACCGAGCGAGAATTGCCCCGGCCATACGGGATGATGCAGAAGGTGCAACGGTGATCGCAGCCGTTCTGCACTTGGACATAGGCGCGGCTGCGCGTGCCGAACCCGTCGATCAGGTGGCCCGCCGTCTCGGTCACCGACATGATGTCGTTGACCTGTACGCGCTCGGCGTCGCCGATGAAATCCGCGGCGAGACGTCCCCATGTCTCACCCTGCATCTTTTCGGTATTGCCGATGACGGCATCGACCTCGTCCATCGCGGCAAAGGTCTCGGGCTCGGTCTGCGCCGCGCAGCCGGTCACGATCAGGCGCGCGCCCGGATATTCGCGGCGCAACCGGCGGATTTCCTGCCGCGCCTTGCGCACGGCCTCGGACGTGACGGCACAGGTATTGACCACGACGGCATTCTCCAGCCCCGCCTGCCCGGCAAGATCCTTCATCGCCTCAGTCTCATAGGCGTTCAAACGACAGCCCAATGTGGTGAATCGTGGCGCGCCCGTCATTGGAATCCCGCCAGAAACTCGGGCGTCAGATGGCCGCTCGCGACATGCGCCGTCTCGCCGGTCATCCAAACCCCATCCTCGCGCCACTCGACCTCGAGCGTGCCGCCATCAAGGGTGATCCGCACATGCCGCCCGGTCAGACCGCGCCGCGCGGCGGCCACGGCCACGGCACAAGAGGAGGAGCCGGAGGCCAGCGTGACCCCCACGCCCCGCTCCCAGACCCGCATGCGCAGATGATCGGGGGCGACAATGCTCGCCACCTGCACATTGGTGCGCTCGGGATAAAGCGGGTGATGCTCATAGCGCGGCCCGAACCGGTCGAGCGGCACGGCACAGGCATCCTCGACAAAAAACGTGCAATGCGGGTTGCCCATGCCGGTGGCGGTGGGGCCGCCCTCTATGGGCAGTTCCAGCGTGTCCATTGCCTCCGCCAGAGGGATCTCGGCCCAGTCCAGCTGTGGCTGCCCCATGTTGACCGAGGTCAGCCCACCTCCCGCATCGACCGCCTGCAACGCCCCGCGCGCCGTGCTCAGCGTCAGCGCGGTCTGGCCGGTCTCCGCCATCAGATGCCGCGCGATGCAGCGCGTGGCATTGCCACAGGCGGCAGAGGTGGAGCCATCGGCATTGTAGAAGGTCAGATGCGCAACCCCGTCGCCCGCCCCTATCACCGCAAGCTGATCGAATCCGATGCCACGATGCCGGTCCGCGATCCCCGCGACAAGCGCCGCAGACAGCACCAGAACACGCTCGCGCGCATCGAGCACGACAAAGTCGTTGCCCAATCCGTGCATCTTCATGAAAGCCAGCCCTGTTTCGCGCATATCGTTCATGTCCGGGCATATAAACCCGCGCTCGGGATGAATCCATACGATCCTTTGAATAAGCCTCACTTTCGGGGTTGACCCCCCGGCCCGCTCTTTCTAGATACCGCCCTCAGTGGGCCGTTAGCTCAGTTGGTAGAGCAACTGACTTTTAATCAGTGGGTCGCAGGTTCGAATCCTGCACGGCTCACCACTGATAATCAAATTTCCTTTCCCTGCTTGGGGTTGGTGTCAGAATTGACGAACCTCTTGGGAAGGTCCGCCAAATTGCGCTCGCCATTCGGGCGGGCGATCAGTTTCTCAATCGCGGAATCGGCCATACCTTCACGGCCAGCGGCCTCGGTGTAGCGCTGCACGAGGGCCAGCGTTATGTGCCCGGTGACCGCGCCGATCTCGTGCGCAGTCGCCCCGGCCTCGGCCAAGCGGCGCGCACAGGCCTTGCGAAGTCCGTGAGCGGAACACTGGGGCAGTTTCGCGTCTTCGGTCCAACGCTGCATGAGATTGCCCAGACCTCCGGCAGAGCGCATGGTGCCCTTCTGGGTGGCCAAGAACGGGCGGTCCTTCGGCAATCTGTCCAGCACCTCGGCCAAGTCTGGATGGATCGGCACGGACACCAGCACACCGCCTGAGCGCTGCGTCTTCTGCCGCCGGTACTCGATCTTGCCATTGCGGATGTTCTTTGGCCCCAGCTTCACCGCATCGACCCGCGCCGCACCTGTGTAGAGCATCAGCGTCACCGCCGTATGCGCCAGCGTGCCAGGCTTGTGGACCTTGAAGAATTGCGCCAACTCGTCCTCGTCCCACGTGTGGAAGCCGTCACCGCCCACACGGAACGGCTTCGTTGCCCGCGCCGGGTTGTCGCCGCGCCAGTCCAGCGTGATCGCGAAATCCATCAACTGGATCAGCCGCTTGCGCAGGTTGTTTGCCGCTGTCGGAGTCTCGGCCTTCTCGGCAAGGATCGTCTGCACAAGCCCGTCATGGTCTTTAAAGCGCTGCGCTGTGGGGCTTCTCCGGAGGAGTAGCAGTCGTAAATTCAGCATGCCAGCCATCATATTTCAAAGTTGTCGACTGACAACTTAAGTCGAAAGGCCTATGTAATGCCTCGTAAACCGCACAAGTCCAAGGAGATCGAGGCGGTCTTGCGTGAGCTGGAAGCCTTGGGGTGGACGGTCACTCTGCGTTCCGGGCGCGGGCATGCTTGGGGCCTGATCAGGTGCCCGAACAGCGATCCGGACTGCCGGTGCGGTGAGTTTTGTCAGATGGGTGTCTAGTCGACGCCACAGAATCCGGGCCGGTTTGCCCGGCAACTAAGGAATCGGGCGCTTGGCTGCACGAAGCTAGGCAATGCCGATGATGGCGCTCAAGAGGTCCCGAACGACACGCGCATATGGGTCGGCAAAAGTTCTTCCTTCGTCTGACCGAACAATGGCCAAACTCATCCCCGACGCGGCGCAAATGGGCAGCGCGGCGGCGTTCTGACGCCGACCCACAGGGGGTTGGCACGGATGAGAAGGACCATCTGAAATGCCCAAGGATATAGCCAGCCCCTCGCCCTGCGCGGGATTCATCGTTGCCAACTGCGCTGCACTGGCCTGTGCCGCCCGTCTGCTCGGCGGGCAAGCAGCTCTCAAGCGCGCCCAGCGTCTGATCGAGGACTTCTCCCTCGCACCGCCATTGACACGGCGGCTGAACCGGGAACTCGACGCGCTGGAGGACCTGTTGGCCCTGCGCCATGTCCACGATTTCGACCGCGTCGAGGCCGCGCAATTCAGCAAGATCGATCCGCTCGATCCGGCCGTCGAGGAGAGTTGTCAGTTGCTCGACGGCTTGCGTGCGGCCCGGGAGGCAGAAGCCAACGTAGGCTGAGCGATCTTGCGCGCCCGGCATATTGAGAATTCCGGGCGCGCTACGTCCTAACAGAAAGCGTGCGACCCCTTTCATAAAAAATCCGGAAGACCACGGATTTCTGCTTCTGCTTCGGCTGAAAGAGCCAATGTCCAGATTACCAGCGCCGAGCCCCGAGACATCAACCACCGAGGAGAACATCCGAGCCGCGACACCAACCTGCCGCACGCCCCGACATAGGCCGATCTGACACCAGCAGGAAACGCGTGGCATACGCCACGGGCTGGATGTCGGGAGTGCAAACATGCACATCACTTCAGCCCCCGTCACGGACAATGACGGGACCACCAAGGCCATCGAGGCCGCGCTCGACGCGCTTGACTTCCTGCGCCGTCACGGTGCCGGGCTTTGCGATCTCCTCGGGCTTCTGGCCGAGGAGACCGCGTTCGACGCGCTCTGCGATCTGCACGGGCAATCCGGATCCGATCTTCCGGATGTTCGCCGCATTCGGCGGTCACTGAGGTCAATTCGCGCAGCGCTCGCGGCGCGCTCAACCCACGCCAATGACGCCCTGAGCGTCAGAAAAGGCTACTGCGTGGACACATCTGTCCGGTGGTACGGAGCGCGAATCAGCGACTTGCTGGTCGCCTTCCGGTAAATCTCTACGATATCCTCGTACAAGCCGCGGTCTCTCGGACCGCGGCTTTTTTCGTGCGATCATCAACGCCGAGGCGGCCAAGGAGGTCGCGCGCACAAAGACGCGATCGTTTCGGCATCGCACAAGCCTGATGTCGCAGTCCTGTCAGAGCGGCACCGTATTGGCGGGATTGATCGTCTTCGGACAAGTCCTAACAGCCCATGCCTGTCCAAAAAGTCGAAAGAAATGCGCCGACAGCGTTTTTCGCGCTGTGAATGCGAACCTATGTACTCAGCAAGAGTCGAACTGCCACCACGAGGAGTCAAACGATAACGGAGACGTCCAGGACATTCAGCTTGCCACTTCTATTTCACGGGCGGGATTACGCTCTGAAATCCGCTGGCAGCCCTGAACGGCAAGTCAAAGCCCGCAGTGCCCAGGGCAGACCACGGGTTCACTCAATGCTCCCGCTGAATGGGTGAAATGGTCGTCTATTTCGAAGAACAGACGAGACCAAGCTTGTGGTCTCGGTGGTCACGTTGTGCTTATCAGAATGGCCAAAAAACCATCCAAAAAGGACAATTAGTCCTTTCAATTTCAACATCCGCCCCGGCCCCTCACGCGCATTTGCTGTGTCCGCAGCTTGCGCAGGTCCGGCAGCCTTCGATCATGCGCATGTCGTAGCTGCCGCAGGCGGGACAGGCGGGGCCTTTCGGGGCGTCGAAGCCGACGACCTGCGCAGTCGGGTCAGCCTTGAGACCCAGCCCCTCGCCCGCGAGAAAGCCGATCTGTACCATGTGACGTTCCAGCACCCCGCCGATGGCGGCGAGAATCGAGGGGATGTATTTGCCGTTCATCCACGCGCCGCCGCGCGGATCGAACACCGCCTTCAGCTCCTCGACCACAAATGACACATCGCCGCCGCGCCGGAACACTGCCGAAATCATCCGCGTCAGCGCCACGGTCCAGGCGTAATGTTCCATGTTCTTGGAATTGATGAACACCTCGAAGGGCCGCCGGTGCCCGTTCAGCACGATATCGTTCACCGTCACATAGATCGCATGGTTGCTGTCGGGCCATTTCAGCTTGTAGGTCGCGCCTTCCAGTTCGGTGGGCCGGTCGAGCGGGTCGGACATGTAGATCACCTCACCGCCCTCGCCAGACATCGCGCCCTCGCCGGGCACCTTGTCGGCGCTCTCGCTCACGCTGAGAACCGAGCCGGTCACGTCATTGGGCCGGTAGGTGGTACAGCCCTTGCAGCCGGTCTCATAGGCCTGCATGTAGACATTCTTGAACGCCTCGAAACCGATATCCTCGGGGCAGTTGATGGTCTTGGAAATGCTCGAATCCACCCATTTCTGCGCCGCCGCCTGCATCTTGACGTGATCCTCGGGGGCGAGGGTCTGCGCGTTCACGAAATGATCGGGCAGCGGCGCGTCGCCCATCCGGTCGCGCCACATCTGCACGGCGTAATCGACCACCTCTTCCTCGCTGCGCGAGCCGTCCTTTTGCAGGACCTTGCGGGTGTAGGAATAGGCAAAGACCGGCTCGATCCCGCTGCTGACATTGCCGGCATAGAGGCTGATCGTGCCGGTGGGGGCGATCGAGGTCAGCAGCGCGTTGCGGATACCCTGCTCGGCCACCGCCGCGCGCACGTCCTCGTCCATCGCCTGCATCGTGCCCGAGGCCAGGAACGCATCGCGGTCGAAGAGCGGAAAGGCCCCCTTCTCACGCGCCAGATCGGTGCTTGCCAGATAGGCCGCCCGCGCAATCGCGCGCAGCCAGCTTTCGGTCTGCGCCACGGCATCCTCGGCCCCGTAGCGCAGCCCGCACATCAGCAGCGCATCGGCGAGCCCGGTGACCCCCAGCCCGATCCGCCGCTTGGCCTGCGCCTCGCGCGCCTGCGCCTCGAGCGGAAAGTTCGACGCATCCACCACGTTGTCCATCATCCGCACGGCCAGCCCAACCAGGCGTGCCAGTTCCTCCTCGTCGATCGACGCACCATCGCCGAACGGATCACGCACCAGTCGCGCCAGGTTGATCGACCCCAGCAGGCAGGCGCCATAGGGCGGCAGGGGCTGTTCGCCGCAATTGTGGACATAAAGCCCGTTGGCATCAAAGGCATTGACCCCGGGCACCGACACGTCAAAGACCTCGGCCTCGCCATCCTCTGCCACCTCGGTCACCTGGGCCGTGAAACGCTCACGGTTCAGCGCGCGGCGATAGCCGCTGATTGCGACCTCCAGCCGCCGTGCTTTCTCCAGATCTGCAAAGCCGACCTTGTCGGCATAGACCGGCAGGTTGCCGCCGGAAATCACCAACTCGTGCTGCGCACGGACCGCATAGGCGCGCTGCCCGCCCTTGCCATCCGGCAGGGTGCTCTCGCCTGCCGCACGGCGGTCGCGGTAGAGGGTTGATTGCACCCCGAGCCGCGCCAGCATCCGCTGCGCCGCCTCGAGAAGACCTGTATCGCTTTGCGCAAGGCGCACCGAGACGCCCTTGGCCTGGCTGCCCTGCACCGAGCCGTCGGCATCGAACAGCCCGCGCAGCACGGCGGCACAAAAGCCGGGGGCCGCGGCCTCGATTTCAGGGGTCAGGGTCTTGTGCCCCTGACGCAGCCCGTAGTCGCGCGCCAGTGCGGTGAGCGCGGCGGTGCCGATGCGATGCTCGCCCCGGCCCAACACCTCTTGCCAGCCTGCGAAATCGGCGCGGTGCGGCAGAGTGCGCAGCAGCGTCTCGACGTGCTCCATAACCGGGTTCGGCGGGGGCGTGCCATTGCCACACGCGGCACGGGGCCAGACCGAGATGAGGGTCTTGTCGGCGCGGATCGCACCATCGCCGATCAGCACGCCCAGCAGATAGCCGCGCGCGTCTTCGGGCTGCGCGACAGGTGCCGCAGACCGGTGATCGTGCAGCATCACCTCGTCACCGGGCCGCAGATCGCCCGCCGCGACCCAATCGCTCTTGAGCCGCCAGCGGGTCTTGTCCACGACCTTGCGCACGCGGTGGTCGGCGGTCAGTCTCAGGCTGCGCCCGCACGCAGTGGACAGCCGCAGGACGGGTTTGACCCCGGTGGAAAAGAAGCCTTCGGGCCCGGTATCATACGCCATACCATCGACCAGCGCCCGGAACCGGCGACCGATCAGGTCACAAACTTGCCGCGCGCCCTCCTCGGTCGAGACCCAGGTCTCTGCGGTGACGCAGGGATTGGTCGCCGCGATCTCCTCGCAATAGGCCAGATTGTTGGCCTGATTGATCCGGTCGATGAAGATCACCCCCGGCTCGGCATAGTCATAGGTGGCCTGCATGATCCGGTTCCACAGGTCGCGCGCCTGCACGGTATGATAGACCCGGCCATCGAATTGCAATTCCCAACTGCCATCGGCCTTGACCGCCTCCATGAAGGCATCCGTCACGAGGACGCTGAGGTTGAACATGCGCAGCCGTGCGGCGTCGGACTTGGCGGCGATGAAATCCTCGATGTCGGGATGGTCGCAGCGCATCGTCGCCATCATCGCGCCGCGCCGACTGCCCGCGCTCATGATCGTGCGGCACATCGCGTCCCACACATCCATGAAACTGAGCGGCCCGCTGGCATCCGCCGACACACCCTTGACCACCGCCCCCTTGGGCCGGATCGTCGAGAAATCATAGCCGATGCCGCCGCCCTGCTGCATGGTCAGCGCAGCCTCGCGCAGATTGTCGAAGATGCCGCCCATATCGTCGGGGATCGTGCCCATCACGAAACAGTTGAACAGCGTCACCTTGCGCCCGGTGCCCACCCCGGCGGTGATCCGGCCCGCAGGCAGGAACCTGAAATCCTCGAGGGCATCATAGAACCGCTCTTCCCAGATCTCCGGCTCGGCCTCGACCTTTGCCAGTGACCGCGCGATGCGCCGCCAGGTATCCTCGACGCTGGCATCCCCGCCATCCTCAGCGATGTAGCGGTATTTCATAGTCCAGATCTGTTCCGCGATGGGGGCGGCAAAACGGGTCATGAGCGGCGATTCCCTTGCGTCAGAGGCAGACCGATACAATAGCCCCCCCGCCTTGAGATTTCCACCATCTCTTGCCCTGCCCGGTGAGACCGCTACGATATATGGAGAAACTCAAGGGATTCGCGCGTGGCTCTGCATCTCATCAAACTCAGCGTCGGCACCAAATCGGTCGAAGGGCTGATGGACTGGCAGCAGACCCCGCGTGCCAAGGCCCCGGACGGCCATCCCTGCCATGTCACCCGGATGTGGCCCAAGCGCGAGGCCGAGCTGCTCGACGGCGGGTCGATCTACTGGGTCATTCAGGGCCTTGTGCAATGCCGTCAGCGCATCCTGCGGCTGGACGAGGTCACGGGCGGCGACGGCGTTCGCCGCTGCGCCATCGTGCTCGACCCGGTGCTGGTCCGCACCACCACGGCGCAACGCCGCCCGTTTCAGGGCTGGCGCTACCTGCCGGCGGCGGATGCGCCCGCAGATATCGGCCCGGCGCGGGCGGGCGATGACAGCCTGCCACCGGAACTCTCGGCGGCACTGGCCGATATCGGGGTGCTGTAACGGCGGACAGGACGGGGGCCGCGCCCGCGCGATCACAACAGCGACAAAAGCCGCTCCGGCGGGCGTCCGATCACCGCCTGATCGTCGGTAAGACCGATGGGCCGCTCGATCAGGATCGGGTGTTCGGCCATTGCCGCGATCAATGTGTCGGGCGCGCTGTCACGGCTCAGACCCAGCCCCTTGAACCGCGCCTCGCCCGCGCGCATCATCTCGATGGGCGTCACGTCCAACCGCGTCAGAACATCGCGTAGCTCCGCCTCACTTGGCGCGTCATCCAGGTAGCGCCGCACGCTCACCTCGGCCCCGCGCTCTTCCAGCAGCTTCAGCCCGGCGCGCGATTTGGAACAGCGCGGATTGTGCCAATAGGTGATCACAGCCAATCCTCCCGCCTCGTGCCCACAGCCTCGGCCACGGTAGCGAACCCGTCGCGCTCGAGCAGCGCATCGAGGCCCTTGGCGATGTCAGAGACAAGGGACAGCCCCTCATAAACCAGCGCCGAGTAAAGCTGCACGGCATGCGCCCCGGCGCGGATCTTGGCATAGGCGTCCTCGGCGGAGCCTACACCGCCCACGCCAATCAGCGGCATCTCGCCCCCCGTCAACTGCGACAGCCGCGCCAGCACCCGGGTCGATTTCTCGAACAGTGGCCGGCCCGACAGCCCCCCCGCCTGATCGCCCTCCGGGCTTAGCAGCCCCTCGCGATCCAGCGTGGTGTTGGTGGCGATGATGCCGGCAAGGCCGGAGCCACGCGCCACATCGGCGATCGCCGACAGTTCCGTATCACTCAGATCCGGCGCGACCTTGAGGAAAACCGGGATCGGGCGCGGCAGCCAGTCGCGCGCCTCCATGACACCTTTCAACAGACCCATCAGCGCCTCGGCCCCTTGCAGGTCGCGCAGTTTCTCGGTGTTGGGGCTGCTGACATTGACCGTCGCGAAATCCAGATGCGCGCCGCAATGCGCCAGCACCCGGGCGAAATCCTCGGCCCGGTCGGCACTGTCCTTGTTGGCCCCCAGATTGAGGCCGATCACCGCGTCGCGCGGGCGGTTGGCCAGCCGCACGGCAGCGGCCTCCATCCCCTGATTGTTGAACCCGAAACGGTTGATCACGCCGCGGTCCTCACTCAGCCTGAAAAGACGCGGGCGCGGGTTGCCGGGCTGCGGGCGCGGCGTGACCGCCCCCACCTCGATGAACCCGAACCCAGCGCCGCTCAGCGGCCCGAGCGCCTCGGCGTTCTTGTCGAAGCCTGCCGCAAGGCCCACCGGGTTGGGCAGCGACAGCCCTGCCAGATCGGTCCTGAGTCGCGTGCTGGTGACCGGGCCGGGGGTGGGTGTCAGCCCCATGCGCAGTGCCCGCAGCGCCAGACCATGCGCGGTTTCGGGGTCACAGCGATGCAGCAGGCCAAGACCGAGCCGCTCCAGCGGTGTCATTCCAGACCTGCCGGGAACTGATGCACGCCATTCTCCAACGGCAGCGGCTGCGCCCATGCCACATCGGACAGCCGCAACTCGCGATAGAGATGCGGGAAGAGCGCGCCACCGCGCGACGGTTCCCATTTGAGGGCCTCGCCCAGACGCTCGGTCTCGATGGCCAGCAGCATCAGCCCGCGTTCGCCCGCGAAGTGCTTGGCGGCTGTCTCGGCGGCCTGCTCGGCGGTCGAGAAATGCACATAGCCATCGGCGAGATCGACCGGCGCGCCGGCGCTTTCGCCCGTTTCGCGCAGATCGGCCCATTCGGGACCACGGAATATCTTGTAGATCAGCATATCCGGGTGATGCCGCGCCCGGGCCGCTGCGTCAAGCGATGCTTGAGGCGCGGGCCCGGATCGGCTAGCAAGATGATCCAAAGAAGACGAGGGCAGGCATGGCGTTCACCATAGCGATCGACGGACCGGCAGCGGCGGGCAAGGGCACCATCGGGCGGGCACTGGCCGCGCATTTCGGCTTTGCGCATCTCGATACCGGGCTGCTCTACAGGGCCACCGGGCGGCGTATGCTGACCGGGCTCGATCCGGTCGAGGCGGCGCAAAGCCTGCGCGCCGAGGATCTCGAGGCGGACGACCTGCGCACGCCCGATGTCAGCCAGGCCGCGAGCCGCGTCGCCGCAATCCCCGAGGTGCGGCAGGCGCTCCTGGATTTCCAGCGCGCCTTCGCCCGGCGCGCGGGCGGGGCTGTGCTCGATGGCCGCGATATCGGCACGGTGATCTGCCCGGAGGCCGAGGTGAAGCTCTTCGTCACCGCCTCGGACGCCGAACGTGCCCGGCGGCGGCACAAGGAACTGACCGAGGGCGGCCACGCGGCCACGCTCGACGAGGTCATGGACGACCTGCGCCAACGCGACGCCCGCGACAGCGCCCGCGCGGCGGCCCCGCTGAAACCGGCAGAGGATGCACATCTGCTGGACACGTCGTCGATGTCAATCGAAGACGCAACCGCGAAGGCCATCGCCATCGTGGATATGGCGCGGCGCTGATGTCGGGCAGATCGGAACAGGGGCAACTGCGGCACCACTCGGCCGGTCATCACGACCGTTCCCGACCGGGCGTCATTTGAATTCGACCTCAAGGATCCGGTTTCTGTTCAACTCGCCCCAGATCGCACCCTTGTTGAACTTGTCGTCCTTGATGGCGATTTCCAGAACGTTCCTGTCCTGCAGCTGACCAAGCTCCTGCGGGATGACCTGCATCCACCTGGAATTGGTGACAGGTTCGGATTTGACCTCCTTGCCATTCAGCAGCACGGCGACCTGAGCGGCATGATCGGCGCCGTTGTCATGTCGCTTGATCCTTATCGACGTCATGCCGCGCAGCGCCTCGGCGGAATAGAACAACCTGCCCCTGTTATAGGCCCGCCAGGTGTTCGGTCCCGTCTCGGCGGGCATCCACCCGTTCAAGAGGTCGAATTTCGAGATATCGGCTTTTGGTGCGCGGTCGAGATTGGCATTGTCCATGTATCTGACCAGGAAGCCCGCACTCTCGATCGGGCTGCCGATGGTCTCGAAAAACGCCCGAGCGTCGATCAGGTCATCGGCGGGCCGTCTGCCGCAGGACTTGTCATGCGGAACAGTGCCGATCGCGCTGATATTGCCACGGCTGCGATACAGCTTGTCCCGTGTCGCGTCGCTCACACTCCAGAATGTCGGGGTGTTGCCAATCGCGGGGTCATTGATCCGCGAGGTAAGAATGCGCGCGTCTTCGAGAAGGCTCACGCATTCGTAATATTCGTTGATCGGCAAGACCCCCTCGTTCACGCCGTTGAGAACCATGGGATGTTCCGCGAAAATCCTGAGTTCTTCCTGTTCGCGCTGGTCCGGCGCATCCTTTCTGTCCATGAACGGATCGGAAACGAGAAGTATCGTTCCGCCCGGTCTGGTGACCCGCAGCATCTCTCTGAAGGACCTGCGGAAATCGTGCATGTGGTGCAAGGCGGCGTTCGCCACCGAGACATCGAACGCATCGTCTTCGAACGGCAGGGTGTTGGATGTGGCGATCAGCCACCGCGCCTCGGGCACCAGTTGTTGCCCGACATCCACGGCCACCGGATTGAAGTCGAGACAGGTGACATGTGCCCCCCGATTCGTCAGCCTGATCGTGTCGCCGCCCAGCCCCGCGCCGTTATCGAGCACTTTCTTTCCGGCCAGATCGACGTTCTCGGTCAATAGATGAAATGCCACCCACTCGTTGAACCGAACCGATTGCGCCATGTCGCTGCTCCCGGCGGCAGCCTGCGGTTTCGGTGCAGCGGCCGCTTCACGCTGCTCGCGATACTTTTTCTCCAGATTCGTTTCTGCTTTCTGACGGTTTCGCCTGGTTTGCTCGATATCCATCTCGAAGGTCACTTTCGACGCGACCTCCATGAGACCCAACGCATCGTCCGGAGCATATGCCCCGATAAAGAAGGCGTTTCGAAACTTCGGGAAAAACGTGTTGCAGCCCTTGCAGGACAATCCGTCTTGCGCTCTGGCGACCGGGCCGAAACAGAATACGCACCTCAAATCATGCGTCTGCAAACCGCTCTGAGTCATGATGCCGGGATGTCCTTTCCGCCAAGTTCCATCAAGGGTCACGCCCTGCGATGGGCGTGCGCCGGTTGTCCGCAGGCTCGCCCTTCCGGTTTAGACTAGTTGAACGCCCGGCACGCAAGCAAGCCTTACGCGCCACGTGGATGCCAATTCGCAGGTCAATCCGCCTGGCCGCACGTATATAGCCCTTTAGACGCTTGATTTACGCGCCTGCCCCCGCTATACGCGGCGCGTCAACAAGGCGGAAACCGCCACGAAGCATTGAGATCGAGCAGGGTCGGCACCACCGGCCCTCTTTGTTTTGTGACCCGCCTGACCAATGAAACCCCCAAAGACCGGCGGAGACAACCGCACGGCCAGAAAACCGTTCAAAGGAAACCAGAGACCACATGGCTCAAAACGTATCTATGGAGGACTTCGAAGCCCTTCTTGAAGAAAGCTTCGAAATGGACACGCCCGACGAGGGCACGGTTGTCAAAGGCAAGGTCATCGCCATCGAGGCGGGACAAGCCATCATCGACGTCGGCTACAAGATGGAAGGCCGCGTCGATCTCAAGGAATTCGCGAATCCCGGCGAGCAGCCCGACATTTCCGTCGGCGACGAGGTCGAGGTCTTCCTGCGCTCCGCAGAGAACGCCCGCGGCGAAGCCGTGATCAGCCGCGAGATGGCCCGCCGCGAAGAGGCATGGGACCGTCTCGAAAAGGCCTATGCCGAGGAAGAGCGCGTTGAAGGCGCGATCTTTGGCCGCGTCAAGGGTGGCTTTACCGTCGATCTCGGCGGTGCCGTGGCCTTCCTGCCCGGCTCTCAGGTCGATGTCCGCCCGGTGCGTGACGCAGGCCCGCTCATGGGTCTCAAGCAGCCCTTCCAGATCCTCAAGATGGATCGCCGCCGCGGCAATATCGTCGTGTCGCGCCGCGCCATCCTGGAAGAGAGCCGCGCCGAACAGCGCGCCGAGGTGATCGCCAACCTCACCGAGGGGCAGACCGTGGACGGCGTGGTCAAGAATATCACCGAATACGGGGCGTTTGTGGATCTCGGCGGTGTCGACGGCCTGCTGCACGTCACCGACATGGCCTGGCGCCGCGTCAACCATCCCTCGGAAATCCTGTCGATTGGCGAGACCGTCAAGGTTCAGGTCATCAAGATCAACAAGGACACGCACCGCATCAGCCTCGGCATGAAGCAATTGCAGGAAGATCCGTGGGATCTGGTGGCTGCCAAATACCCGCTCGATTCCGTGCATACCGGCCGCGTGACCAACATCACCGATTACGGTGCCTTCGTCGAACTGGAGCCCGGTGTCGAGGGCCTCGTTCACGTCTCGGAAATGTCCTGGACCAAGAAGAACGTGCATCCCGGCAAGATCGTCTCCACCTCGCAAGAGGTCGAAGTCATGGTGCTGGAAATCGACAGCGCCAAGCGTCGTGTCAGCCTTGGCCTCAAGCAGACCATGCGCAACCCGTGGGAAGTCTTTGCCGAGACCCATCCCGCCGGTACCGAGGTCGAGGGCGAGGTCAAGAACATCACCGAATTCGGTCTGTTCATCGGTCTCGAAGGCGAAATCGACGGCATGGTCCATCTCAGCGACCTGAGCTGGGACGAGCGCGGCGAGGAAGCGATCCAGAACTACAAGAAAGGCGATGTGGTTCAGGCGGTCGTCTCCGAGGTCGATATCGAGAAAGAGCGCATCTCGCTCTCGATCAAGGCGCTTGGCGGTGACAAGTTCGCCGAGGCCGTGGGTGGTGTGAAGCGCGGCTCGATCATCACCGTCGAAGTGACGGCGATCGAGGATGGCGGCATCGAGGTGGAATACGAGGGCATGAAATCCTTCATCCGCCGCTCCGACCTCAGCCGTGACCGTGCAGAGCAGCGCCCCGAGCGGTTCTCGGTCGGCGACAAGGTCGATGCCCGCGTGACCAATGTCGATGCCAAGACCCGCCGTCTGGGCCTGTCGATCAAGGCCCGCGAGATCGCCGAAGAGAAAGAGGCGGTCGAACAGTACGGCTCCTCCGACTCGGGGGCCTCGCTCGGCGATATCCTTGGCGCGGCGCTCAAGGGCGACAAGTAAGCGTCTGACGCTGTGACTTGATCAAGGCGGCCCCGTCGGATCGGCGGGGCCGTTTTGCGTTTGGCGGATATTGGCGGGGGAGCGGTCGGCCTGGAGCGGACCTTGGCGGTATCAGGGACGAGCCGCGCGGTGCCCGACCGCGGGTGGGCGCGGCACCCTTTCCGGAAGGCACTTTATATCAGCCCAATACTTCCGCGTTTTCAATTACTTGATACGTGGCAAAAGCGCCCGCCCGTCACGCCAAAGGCGTGCCGGTGCTATCGGCGCACCTTTGGTGCGACGGGGCGGTCGGGCGCTGCGCGGCGGCGCGTGCCGCGCCTTGATTCCGCGCATTGGCACCAAGGTTAAACGGCAGCTCCAGGCCACTCGCCCCCACCTGCCCGATGCCTCTCTTTACCCCTCCGCGCGCACCGGCGAGCGTTGCTCGCCCAGCCCGGTGATGCGCAGCACCATCTCGTCGCCGTCCTTCAGAAAGCGCGGCGGCCTGTGCCCCATGCCCACCCCCGGTGGCGTACCCGTGGCGATGATGTCGCCCGGCTCCAGCACCATCAACTCGCTGAGATAGGACACGATCCGCGCCACCGAAAAGATCATCCGCCCGGTATGGCCGCTCTGCACCCGCTCGCCGTTCACCTCGACCGAAAGATCGAGCGCCTGAACGTCGCCGACCTCGTCCGGCGTCACCAGCCAGGGCCCCAGCGGCGCGAAGGTGTCGCAGCTCTTTCCCTTGGTCCATTGGCCCGAGCGTTCCAGTTGCAGCGCCCGCTCCGAAACATCGTTGACGATGGTATAGCCCGCCACATGGCGCAGCGCCTGCGCCTCGGTCACGTATTTGGCGCGGCGTCCGATGACGATGCCAAGCTCGACCTCCCAATCGCCCTTCGCCGCGCCGCGCGGCAGGATCACCGGATCGTGCGGCCCGTTGATCGCCGAGGTCGCCTTGAGGAAGACCACCGGGTCCTCAGGCGGCTCCACCCCCAGTTCGGCGGCGTGGTCGGTATAGTTCAAGCCTATGCACACGAGCTTGCCGACCTGCCCCACCGGCGGCCCGATGCGCGGGCCGCCCGGCACCAGCGGCAGGCTTTGCGGGTTGATCCGGGGCAGATCGCCCAGAACACGACCTGCCAAATCCGGCACCACCCCGCTCAGATCGCGCATCTGCCCGTCGGCATCCAGAACGGCGGGCCGTTCCTGCCCGGCCTCGCCATATCTCACGAACCGCATGTTCCATCCCCTGTTCCGCTCGCTCTGCCGTGCAGCATAGACCGCAGGCGGCGCTTCGCAAGGGGCTGGTCACGGGCCGCACGGGGCCTATCATCGGCGCATGGTCCTGCACGTCACCCCAGAGGGGCTTTATTGCCCCGCCGGCGATTTTCACATCGACCCGTGGCGTCCCGTCGCGCGGGCGCTGATCACGCATGGCCATACCGATCATGCGAGGGGCGGGCATCGGGCATACCTCGCCACCGATCTCGCTGCCCCGGTGATGCGCCACCGGCTGGGGGATATCACGCTCGACACCATCCGCTACGGCGAGGCGCGGCAGATCGGCGATGCGCGCGTCTCGTTCCACCCGGCGGGCCACGTCCCCGGCTCGGCACAGATCCGGGTCGAGGTGGGCGGCGAGGTCTGGGTCGTCTCGGGCGATTACAAGCTGGAGCGTGATCCGCTCTCGACCCCGTTCGAGCCGGTGCGCTGTCATCAATTCGTGACCGAATGCACCTTCGGTCTGCCGGTCTTCGACTGGCCCGACCCCGAGGATGTGGCCCGCGAGATCAACACGTGGTGGTCAACGAACGCCGCCGAGGGGCGATTCTCTCTGCTCGGGGCCTATGCGCTCGGCAAGGCGCAGCGCGTGCTCGGCATGCTCGATCCGACCATCGGCCCGATACTCACCCATGGCGCCATCGAGGCCACAAACGCGGTGATGCGCGGTCAGGGCATCGCCCTGCCCGACACCCACCACGTCACCCCCGCGACCGATCTGCGCACGATGCGCGGCGCGCTGGTCCTCGCCCCTCCCGGGGCGCTTGCGGGGCCTTGGGCGCGGCGGTTTCGCCCGGCCTCAACCGGGTTCGCCAGCGGCTGGATGCGGCTGCGCGGCGTGCGCCGCAGGCGCGCGGCGGATCGCGGTTTCGTGCTGTCGGATCACGCCGACTGGGCGGGCCTCAACCGCGCCATCGCCGAGACCGGGGCCGAGACCATCCACGTCACCCACGGCTATACCGAAATTTTCGCCCGCTGGCTGACCGAGCAGGGCTATGATGCCCGCGTCTTGCGCACCGAATTCACCGGCGAGACGCTGGATGACGGGGCCGAGACATGAAGCAGTTTGCCGCGCTCTTCGCCACGCTCGACCAGACCACGCGCACCAACACCAAGGTCGCCGCGCTGGCCGACTATCTCCGCACCGCCCCCGAGGCGGATCGCCTCTGGACCATCGCGCTCTTCTCGGGCCGCCGTCCGAAACGCGCCATCACCACCACCCGGCTGCGCGAATGGGCCGCCGAGCGCGCGGGCATCCCGCTTTGGCTCTTCGAGGAAAGCTACGCAATCGTCGGCGATCTGGCCGAGACCATCGCGCTGGTGCTGCCACCGCCCTCCACCACGCACGCCGCCAGCCTCGCGGACTGGATCGACCACCTGCGCGCCTTGAAAGACGCCGAAGACGCCACCCGCAAGGAACAGGTGCTCGCCGCGTGGGAGCGGATGGAGCCGCTGGAACGGCTGGTCTTCAACAAGCTGCTCACCGGCGGCTTTCGCATCGGCGTCAGCGCCGGGCTGATGACCCGCGCACTGGCGCAAGCCCTTGAACGCGACGAGGCCGAAATCGCCCACCGCCTGATGGGCGACTGGACCCCCGACAGCACCACATGGGCCGCCCTGATAGAGAGCCAAGACCCCACCGACACCCTCTCGCGCCCCTATCCCTTCTGCCTCGCTTACGGTCTGGAGCACGGGCCCGAGAGCCTTGGGCCACCTGCCGACTGGCTGGCGGAATGGAAATGGGACGGCATCCGCGGGCAGGTGATCGCGCGCGGCGCGCAGATCTTCATCTGGTCGCGCGGCGAGGAGTTGATGACCGACCGATTTCCGGAACTGGCCATCTTGTGCAATCTCTTGCCAGACGGCACGGTGATCGACGGCGAGATCCTCGCCCATGACGGCACTGCCCCCTTGCCCTTCGCCGCGCTGCAAAAACGCATCACGCGCAAGACCGTGCCGAAGAAACTGCTGACCGAGGCCCCGGTGATCCTCATGGCCTATGACCTCTTGGAACAGGGCGGCCACGACCTGCGCGACACCCCCTTCGCCGAACGCCGTGACCGGCTCGACCAACTGATCGCAGACCTCCCCGACACCGCCCCCCTGCGCCCCTCACCGGCAATCCCCTTCACCACATGGGACGACCTGAGCACCACCCGCACCACCGCCCGCGACCACCGCGCCGAGGGGCTGATGCTCAAGCGCCGCAGCGGCCCCTATCACGCGGGCCGCAGAAAGGGCGACTGGTGGAAATGGAAACTCGATCCGCTGACCCTCGACGCGGTGATGATCTACGCCCAAGCGGGCCACGGACGCCGGGCCAACCTCTTCACCGATTTCACCTTCGCGGTCTGGGACGGCGATACGCTCGTGCCCTTCACCAAGGCCTATTCCGGCCTCACCGATGCCGAGTTCCGCCAGATCACCGCATGGGTGCGCAAGAACACGACCGAGCGCTTCGGCCCCGTCCGCCAGGTCCGCCCCGAACATGTGTTCGAAATCGCCTTCGAGGGCATCCAGGCCAGCCCGCGCCACAAATCCGGGGTGGCGCTGCGCTTTCCCCGCATGGCCCGCTGGCGGCAGGACAAGCCGACCCATGAGGCCAATACCCTCACCGACCTGCGCGCCATGCTGGCGCAATACGGCTAGCTCAGGAACACCCGCCGTCCAGCAGCACCCGATTGCCCCGAATGCCGGTCACGCTGACCGTGCAATTCTCCACCGAATGGCTCTCGCCGACGCGCAGGCTCTGCGTATCCAGGCCGTTGATCGCCAGCCGCGCCGCGTCGCCCAGAATGCCCGAGACGAAGACCCGCAACAGCCCGTCGCCCAAGCTCGCCATCTCGCCCGGCCCATAGGCCGTGCCCTCCCCGGCGGGCATGTCGCAATCCGAACTGATCCGCACGCCGTCTGCGCCGACCTCGCCCAGCGCCAGCCGACAGGCCCCGGCCTCGTGCCGCACGGTGACCGCCTCGCCCGGCGACATCTGCGCCGCCGCGCCATTCACCGACAAGAGCGCCGTGCCAGCTTCGGCGTCCACACGCTGCACGAAGGCGCGCACCGCGCCATCGGCCAGCACGAAGGTCTCACCAACCCCGCGCGCCTCGGCCACCAGTGCCAACCCCTCGGGCGTCTCCGCCTGCGGCGCGCTCACCGCCGCCGTGCCGGTCTCGGGCTCCGGCGCGGCTGCGGGCTGCGCCTCCAGCGCGCCGCGCACCGCCTCGGCCTGCGCCTCAGCGGTTTGGGAAATCTGGCGACCGATGTCTTCGGCCACGGTGTCGATTCTCGCCTCGAGCGCGGCGATCCGCTCGCCGAGATCGCTGGCCACCTGTTTCCCAAGACCGGCCACCGAATCGGCATTGCCCGAGACGCTCTTTTCCAGCGCCGCCAATCGCTCACTCACCTCCGACAGCGCAGTGTCGTCACCCTGAACTGCGGCGGACAGATCCACCATCGCGCGGCCCATGCTGGTGCCGACCTTGCTCTCGATGGTCGAGAGCGACAAGAGCGCTCCCACCAGAAGCCCGGCAATCCCGCCGCCCACACCGGTCACGACCGGGTTCTTCAAAATCTCTGACATGTTCAAATCCTCCCCCTGGACGGTTAAGGATACGGGGATTCGCAAAATCCGGAACAGTTTTTTCGACCGAACCGGCCTGCGTGCATATACTTCGCCCATTCTGCGCGCTACCTCTGCGCAGACCGATACAAGGAGCGCCCCATGACCGATACCGTCCTCCGCGATGCCAACGCCCCCTCGGGCAACAAGAACCTCGGCGATCTGCCGGAATGGGATCTGAGCGACCTCTACACAGGCGAGGATGCGCCCGAGCTCAAGCGCGATCTCGACTGGCTGCAAACCGCCTGTGCCGGGTTTGCCAGTGATTACGAGGGCAAGCTCGACACGCTGGATGCGGCCGGGCTGCTCGACTGCCTGCACCGCGACGAGGGGATCAGCCGCACGGCGGGACGGATCATGTCCTTTGCCGGGCTGCGCTATTACCAGCTGACCACCGATGGCGGGCGGGCGAAATTCCTCTCCGACTGTCAGGAGAAGGTCACGAATTACACCACGCCGCTGGTCTTTTTCTCGCTGGAACTGAACCGGCTCGACGAGGATGCGCTCAAGGCGATGTATGCCGAGAACGCCGATCTCGCGCGCTACGCCCCCGTCATCCGCCGCATCCGTGCTATGAAACCGCATCAGCTCTCGGATGAGCTTGAGAGATTCCTGCATGATCTGGGCGTGGTGGGCGACGCCTGGGAGCGGCTCTTTGACGAGACCATTGCCGGGCTCACCTTCACCGTGGACGGCGAGGAGATGGGCATCGAAGGCACGCTCAACCTGCTGACCGAGCAGGACCGCGATCAGCGCGAAGCCGCCGCGCGCGAACTGGCGCGGGTGTTTGGCGAGAATATCCGCACGTTCAGCCGCATCCACAACACCGCCGCCAAGGAAAAAGAGGTCATCGACCGCTGGCGCAAGATGCCCACCCCGCAGACCGGGCGTCACCTCAGCAACGATGTCGAGGCCGAGGTGGTCGAGGCGCTGCGCGACGCGGTCGTCGCGGCCTATCCCAAGCTCTCGCACCGCTATTACGAGTTGAAGCGCAAATGGCTGGGGCTGGAGCGCATGCAGGTATGGGACCGCAACGCACCGCTGCCGATGGAGGAAACCCGCATCGTTGGCTGGGACGACGCCCGCGCGACGGTGATGAACGCCTATGCCGCGTTCGACCCGCGCATGGCCGATCTGGCGCAGCCGTTTTTCGAGAAGGGCTGGATCGACGCAGGCGTGAAACAGGGCAAGGCACCGGGGGCGTTTGCGCATCCCACGGTGACCGATGTGCACCCCTACGTGATGCTCAACTACCTCGGCAAACCGCGCGACGTGATGACGCTGGCGCATGAATTGGGCCACGGCGTGCATCAGGTGCTGGCGTCTGAGCAGGGCGAGCTTTTGTCCTCAACCCCGCTCACGCTGGCGGAAACGGCCTCGGTCTTCGGCGAGATGCTGACCTTCCGCCGGATGCTCGACGGTGCCAAGGACCAAGCCGAACGCAAGGTGCTGCTCGCGGGCAAGGTCGAGGACATGATCAACACGGTCGTGCGGCAGATCGCGTTCTATGATTTCGAATGCAAGCTGCACGCCGCACGCCGCGAGGGCGAGTTGACGCCTGAGGACATCAATGCACTCTGGATGTCCGTTCAGGCCGAGAGCCTTGGGCCGGCGTTTGATTTCATGGACGGGTACGAGACCTTCTGGGCCTATATCCCGCATTTCGTCCATTCGCCGTTTTACGTCTACGCCTATGCCTTCGGCGACGGTCTGGTGAACGCGCTCTACGCGGTCTACGAGGAAAACCCCGAGGGCTTTCAGGAGAAGTATTTCGAGATGCTCAAAGCGGGCGGCTCCAAGCACCACAAGGATCTGCTGGCGCCCTTCGGCCTCGACGCCTCCGACCCGGCGTTCTGGGACAAGGGCCTGTCGATGATCTCGGGCCTGATCGACGAATTGGAGGCGATGGAGGACTGAGACCGCTGCCACAGCCCGACCGGGTGCTGCGGAATTTTCAAAAAATTCCGGTCCGATTTCTTTTGAAGAAATCGTTACCCCCGCGCCCCGTCGACGTGGCGGGCCCCGCAGTCCATACCGACGCAATACCGACGTGATACCGACGCGATACAGCCGGGCCTCACTTCAACTGGCTGTCCTTCGATCCGCGCCGGTTGATGCCGCTGCGGGGCTGATTCTGCGCTTGCAAATCGGACGCGCAGTCGATGCACAGCTTCACGCCGGGGATGGCGGTGCGGCGCGCCTCGGGGATCGGTTCCTCGCACTCGGCGCAATGGGTCAGGCTCTCGCCTTTTGGCTGCGCCCGGGCCTTGAGCCGCGCCAACTCGTCCGAAATCGAGGCTTCGATCTGTTCGCTCACCGCGCCATCGCGCGCCCACCCACCGGCCATGGCCGTCTCCTTGCTTGCAGCATCCAGTCTATGCCCGGCACCTGCCCCGCGTCAAACCACGCTCACGGTTCCACATGCCGGGCCGCAGGCAGCGGCAGCGCCATGGCGCGCACAAAGGCGGTGCCTACATCGCCTGCCTGTGTGATGATACCGTTGAGCATGCGTATCGCGGCGGGCGAGGTGACCGGCACGAAATGGTTATACCCCTCGCCATCCGAAAGGTCCGTGAAATCAACCACCTGTACATCGCCGCGTTGGACTTTTCCGGCGTCGTCGATCACCCCCAGACGCGGCTTTCTTCCGGTGACGAGACCCGAAAGCGTCAGCACGCGGTCCGCCTTGGTGATGAAGATCAGGAACGGCTGCGGCAATGTGCCAATGGCCTCGGCCTGCCGGTCGAAAAGATCAGGGTCGATATCGGGCGACATCAGCACCACGCCGCTGATCCTGTCGAGCAAGTGCCTGTCACCGCGCAGGGCGATCTGGCGCAGCGTCTCCATCACCAGTTGCGACCCCATGGAATGCGCGAGGATAAACACCGTCTCGCCCGACCGCGCTGTCAGATCGCGCAGCAGCGCCTCCAGATCGTCGCGCGCATAAAGCACGCTGTCGCGGTCATAGATATAGCCACGCGGATCGCCCGCTGAGGGCCAGGCAAACAGGAGCCCCGGCATCGGCACGTTGAAATCCGCCCGGATCTGCGCCAGCCGGTACATCGCCTCCGAAAGGGTATTGTTGTAGCCATGCACGAAGAGCAGCGTCTCGCGCCCCGTCGTGCGCGCGCGCATGTCGCGGATGAGCGCCTCCGACCCGTCATGCACCTGCGTCCCGGTCACCACGAAATCGGTGGCGGCATCGGGCGGTCCCTCGGGCCATTCGATGCGACCGGTCTCATGGGTCGGCGGGATCGAGATATCGGCGCGAAAATAATGCATTGCCTCAGGCCGCTCCAACCCAAAGATCGGCCCGGTCCGGTCGAGATCGCGGCCCGTCGCCACGAAAACCGGCTGAATGTCTGCTTGCGGATGCGGCGCCGCGCGCTCTGCGGTGACACGGGGCGCGCAGGCGGCAAGCAACAGGATGACGACCGTGGCACCGAGGCGGACCCAGCGGTCAGTCGTCCAGATCTCGGTCGCGCGCTTCACCATTGTTCCTCGCCTTCACCTGAGCGCGAGAAATAGGTGATGTCGAGCCCGCTGCCAAGAGCGGTCAGGCCGAGGTCAGCATGCCCTTTTCCTGCGCCAGATCGCGCATCCGCTTTTGCAGCTTCTCGAAGGCGCGTACCTCGATCTGGCGAATACGCTCGCGACTGACGTCATATTGCGAGCTGAGATCCTCCAGCGTGATCGTCTCGTCGCTCAGGCGGCGCTGCGTGAGAATGTCACGCTCACGCTCGTTGAGAACGTCCATCGCAAGGCCCAGCAACTCGCGCCGCGCCTTGAGTTCGTCCTGCTCCTCATAGGCCCCGGCCTGATCGGCATCCTCGTCCTCAAGCCAGTCCTGCCACTGCATCGTGCCCTCGCCTTCGGAGCCGACGGTGGCGTTGAGCGAGGCGTCAGACCCGGCCATCCGCCGGTTCATCGAGATCACCTCATCCTCGGTCACGCCGAGATCGGTGGCGATCTTCTTGACGACGTCAGGGCGCAGATCCCCCTCTTCCAGCGCGCCGATGCGTGCCTTGGCCTTGCGCAGGTTGAAGAACAGCTTCTTCTGCGCCGAGGTGGTGCCGAGTTTCACAAGGCTCCACGAGCGCAGGATATATTCCTGAATGCTCGCCCGGATCCACCACATCGCATAGGTCGCGAGGCGGAAGCCCTTTTCGGGGTCGAACCGCTTGACCGCCTGCATGAGGCCGACATTGGCCTCCGAGATCACCTCGGCCTGCGGCAATCCATAGCCGCGATAGCCCATGGCGATCTTGGCCGCGAGGCGCAGATGGCTGGTGACCATGCGATGCGCGGCCTCGGTGTCCTGTTCCTCGACCCACCGCTTGGCCAGCATGTATTCCTCTTCCGGCTCGAGCAGCGGAAACTTGCGGATCTCCTGCATGTAGCGATTCAATCCGCCTTCCGGTGTCGGCGCTGGCAGATTCGCGTAATTGCCCATGCCGTTGTCCCTCCTGATGTTTAGGTCGTTAACATTGACCTAGGACCGCCACCGCATCCTTTCAAGATGCCATGACTCATATATGTTAACGGTCAACTATGTGGTTTCCGTCGCGGTTCCCCCAATATGTCAGAATTTCACGTGATCTTGCGTGTTTGTCACGCCTCCCCTCTCAGCGCTGCGACCAGTGACGCCATATCAGGCGGCAGGTGCGACTCGAACCGCAGGGCCACGCCGCTCACCGGGTGGACAAAGCCCAGGACGGCGGCATGCAGCGCCTGACGGAAAAACCCGCCTGCGGCCTCGATGGCCCGGGGCGAGAGCGCCTTTTGCGACAGCTTGCGCCGCCCGCCATAGACCGGATCACCAATGAGCCCGTGCCCGACATGCGCCAGATGCACCCTGATCTGATGGGTGCGTCCGGTCTCCAAACGACATTCCAGCAGCGCCGCCGCCGGGGGATGGCCGAACCGCTCCAGCACCTGCGCGCGTGTGACCGCGTGACGCCCCCCCTCGAACGTCACCGCCTGTTTCTGACGGTCGGTCTTGTGCCGCGCGAGACCGGTAGCGATGCGCAGCACATTGCCCGGCTCGAACGATACGCCCCGCACGCCCCGCAGGCGCGGATCGCTGGCCTCGGGCACGCCATGCACCACCGCCATATAGGCGCGCTCGGCACTATGCGCCTCGAACTGTGCGGCCAGCCCCTGATGCGCGGCGTCGGACTTGGCCACCACCAGCAAACCGCTGGTATCCTTGTCGATGCGGTGCACGATCCCGGGCCGCCGCGCGCCGCCCACGCCAGAGAGCGTGTCGCCGCAATGATGCAGGAGCGCATTGACCAGCGTGCCTTCCGGGCTGCCGGGGGCGGGATGCACGACCATGCCCGCGGGCTTGTCGATCACGATCAGGTCGTCATCCTCATGCACCACGACAAGCGCGATCTCCTCGGCCCCGATATGGCTCGCGCGCGTCTCTGGCACGTCGATCTCGATCAGGTCACCCGGCGCCACCCTTGCCTTGGCCTCTGAGACCACCGCGCCGTTCACGCGCACCGCGCCCTCTGCGAGCAGCCGCGCCAGCCGCGTGCGCGACAGCGCTGCCGCCTCTGGCACATCGCGCGAAAGCGCCTTATCAAGGCGGGACGGCGGATCGTCCCCGATCCGGAACACGAGCGGGTCTTGCCCCATGGATGATAGCCCCCCGCCGGTCAGCCCGGCGACATTGAAATTTCTCGCGCGGCTGGTCACGGTGCTGACCGCCACGATGATTGTCGGCGTTGTAGTCATCGTCGCCCTGCTTGTCATCCGCTTCCCGGGCGAGGAGCGGACTCCATCGCTGGCCCTGCCCGACAGCATCGCCCTGCCCGACGGCGCGCGCGCCGAAGCGGTCACCTTTGGCGGTGACTGGCTGGCGGTGGTCACCGGGGATGACCGCATCCTGATCTATGACCGGGCGAGCGGCGAATTACGGCAGAGCATCGCGATAGAGTAGGATGGCGTTCATGACCCGCACGCATTGGCTTGTCCTGCTCTCCGGCATCTGGGCCGCGCTCTATGCGGCGTCCTTTCTTCTGGCTGCCCACACCGCCCCTGAGGGCGACGGGTTCACGCGCGGAATGAACCGGCTGACGGTGTTTGTGCAGTATCAGGTCGGCGCGGGGATCGTGGCAATCGTGATCTGGGCCATGGGCCAGCGGCTGCGCCACCGCTGGCAACGCTGGCTGGCACGGGTGCCGGGGCTGCTGGCGCTCGGGTTGGTGCTGCTGGTGATCGGCGTGATCGCGGTGGCCGTGATCACGCAGCGATAGGCCGACACCAGCCAGTCGATTCCGAATTCCGGCTGATTGGATATAGGTGTAGGCTGTCGGCATGTCGGGTCTGAACCTCCATCACCTGCGCCTTTTTCGGGCGGTCGCGCATGACGGCACGCTCACCAGGGCGGCACGCAGCCTGAACCTGTCGCAATCGGCGCTCTCGACGCAGATCAAGGCGCTGGAGGCCGCCGTTGGACAGGCGCTTTTCGAGCGGCGCGGGCGCGGTCTCGTGCTGACCGAAGCAGGGCGCATCGCGCTCGATCATGCCGAGGCGATCTTTCGTACCGCCGAGGATCTCAGCGCCACGCTGCGCGACCGCAAGGCGGGCCGCCGGGCGCTGCGGGTAGGTGCCTTGGCCACTCTGTCGCGCAATTTCCAGATGCAGTTCCTGCGCCCGCTGATCGGGCGGCGCGATGTCGAGGTGGTGCTGCGCTCGGGCGCGCAATCCGAGCTGTTGCGCGGGCTCGAGGCGATGGCGCTCGATGTCGTGCTGACCAATCTCGCCCCCGCGCGCGACGCCGCCAGCCCCTATCTGATCCAGCGGATCGACGCGCAACCAGTCAGCCTGATCGGCACCGCCGCGCGCCTCAAAGGACCGCCCCGCGACCTGCCCGCCCTGCTGGCGCAGTTTCCCCTGATCCTGCCGACGCCCGAGACGGCCCTGCGCGCAGGGTTCGACGCGCTCGTCTCGCGGCTCGGGGTCACGCCGCAGGTTGCGGCCGAGGCGGATGACATGGCGATGCTGCGCCTGCTGGTGCGCGCCGATGCCGGGCTTGCCGTGATCCCGCCCATCGTGGTGCAGGACGAGTTGCGCAGCGGCCATCTGGTCGAGGCCATCCAGCTTGACGGCATCACCGAAACGTTCCTCGCGGTGACGCTGGAGCGGCGCTTTCCCAATCCACTGCTGGCCGAGGTTCTACCCTGAGCGGGCGTGCGCTCAGCGTTTGGCGCGGCCCAGCACCAGACGTTCGGGCACGGGATGCGCGGTATGCGCCGCCAGCATCGCCGCTGCGCGACCGGCCAGCGCCTCTCCGGGGGCCACAACGCGCCGGGTCGCCAGATCGACATGCAGCAGCAGCGTCTCGATGGTGGCCGCCGGAGTATCGTCGCCATCCCAGAGCCGGTGCAACAGATGCAGCTTGCGCCCGTCCCCGGCGAGAAGCTGCGTGGTCATGGTGACGCGCCGACCGATCTCGATCTCGGCGAGATAGCGGATATCCGTCTCGACCGTGAAATAGCTCAGCCCGCTCGCGATATAGGCGGCATCCGCGCCCAGCATCTCCATCAGCCGGTCCGAGGCGCGGGTGCCAAGCTCGAGATAGGCGGCCTCGTTCATGTGACCGTTGTAATCGGCGAAACTGCTCGGCACCTGCGCCTCAAGCGTCATCGGCAGGCCATCCACCCCGGTCTCGGCGCGCGGCAGCGTGGCCTCATGGGTAAGGATGACACCACCCGCCCCGGTCTGCGTGCGCTTGAGCGCGCGCAGCATGGCGACGAGATTGTCGTCGCGCAGCCGTTCCAGCTCGCGGATGCTGAGATGACCGGATTGCGCGTCCGACTGGCTCGCGATCAACTCGACCAGCGCCTCGTCATAGTCCGGCACATCCGTCAGCCGGGTCCAGGGCAGGCTCAGACAGGGGCCGAACTGATCGAGGAAATGGCGCATGCCCGCCTCGCCCCCGGCGATGCGATAGGTCTCGAAAAGGCCCATCTGCGCCCAACGCAGGCCAAAGCCCATACGGATCGCCTCGTCGATTTCCTCGGTGGTGGCGATGTCGTCCTTGACCAGCCACAGCGCCTCGCGCCAGACCGCCTCGAGAAAGCGGTCGGCAATATGGGCGTCGATCTCGCGGCGCAGATGCAACGGATAGAGCCCGACCGAGGTGAGCGTCTGCTTCGCCCGGTCGATCAGGTCGGGGGCGTTCTTGTCGGTCGTCACCAGTTCGATCAGCGGCAGAAGATAGACCGGATTGAACGGATGCGTGACGACGATCTGACCGGGCCGGGTGGCGCAGCCCTGCAATTCCGACGGCTTGAACCCCGAAGTGGACGAGCCGATGATCGCCTCCGGGTCGCACCATTCCTGCAAGGTCTGGAACACCTTGCGCTTGAGCGGCAGACGTTCGGGCACGCTTTCCTGAATCCACTGTGCGCCCTCCACCGCCTCGGACATGGAGGTGTGAAAGCTCAGCCGTCCCTCCTCGGGCAGCGCCGCGTCATAAAGCCCGGGCAGCGCGTGGCGTGCATTGGCCAGCACCTCGCCCACCTTGCGCTCGGCCTCCGGATCGGGATCGAACACCGCCACGTCCCAGCCATTGAGCAGGAACCGCGCGGCCCAGCCGCCGCCGATCACCCCGCCGCCGATGATTGCCGCCTTGCCCGTCATCACACCATCCTCTCCGTATGTCCGTCCACGGCCATGATCTGGCCGGTTACCTTGCCCGCGCCCGGCGAGGCGAGAAAGAGCGCCATATCCGCCAGATCGTCCGCCGTGACCCAAGTGCGCAGGCTGGTGCCCGAGGCGTAGACGCCGCGCACCGCGTCTTCCGTGCGACCCGAGGCGCGGGCCTCCATCGCCACGACATGCTCCATCCGCGCACCCTCGACCGCGCCGGGGGCGATGGCGTTGACGCGCACGCCGGCCGGGCCAAGCTCCATCGCCAGCGTCTTGGTCAGCCCCACCAGACCCCATTTTGCCGCCACGTAAGGCGTGCGGTAGGGCACGCCGTGCAGGCCAGAGGTGGAGGTGGTCAGCAGGATCAGCCCCGCGCCTTGCGCCCGCATCACCCGCGCCGCCCAGCGACAGGCCAGAAACGCCCCGAAGAGGTTGACACCCACACAGGCCCGCCACTCGGCATAGTCGAGATCCTCGATCCGTCCCGCCGGGCCGCCGCTGCCCGCATTGGCGCAAAGCACATCTGCCCCGCCCCAGGCCGTCTCGACTTCGCCGAGAAAGGCGGTCATCTGCGCCTCGTCGGTGACATCCGCCCGCCACACGATCATCGCCGGATGATCGGCGCGCATCCGCGCGACCGCCGCCGCGTCGGCATCGCAGAGCGCCACCCGGTCGCCACGCGCGGCAAAGCGTTCGGCCAGACGCTGCCCGATGCCCGACGCGCCGCCGGTGATCACGACGCGCTGGCTCATCCGCGCGGCGCCCGCTTCACGAGCCCGAGCGCGTCGCGCACCTCCTGCGGCCTCATGACCCGCGCACCCATGCGCTCGACGATGCCGACGGCACGCTCCACGAGCTGCGCGTTTGTGGCCAGCACGCCCTTCTCGAGCCATAGATTGTCCTCGAGCCCGACGCGCACATGCCCGCCCGCCAGCACCGCCGCCGCCGCATAGGCCATCTGGTTGCGCCCCAATGAGAAGGCCGAGAAGGTCCAGTCGTCGGGCACGTTGTTCACCATCGCCATAAAGGTGTTGAGGTCATCGGGTGCGCCCCAGGGCACGCCCATGCACAGCTGCACCAGCGCCGGGGCCTCCAGCACGCCCTCCTTGACCAGTTCCTGGGCGAACCACAGATGCCCGGTGTCGAAGGCCTCGATCTCGGGCTTCACGCCCAGGTCGGTCATCCTCCGGCCCATGGCGCGCAGCATGCCGGGCGTGTTCGTCATCACGTAATCGGCCTCGGCGAAATTCATCGTCCCGCAATCCAGCGTGCAGATCTCGGGCAGGCAGTCGGCGACATGCGCCACCCGCTCCTCGGCGCCGATCATGTCGGTGCCCGCCGGATTTACCGGCAGCGGCGCCTCGGTCGAGCCGAAGGTGATGTCGCCGCCCATGCCGGCGGTCAGGTTCAGCACCACATCCACCTCCGCGTCACGAATGCGCTCGGTCACCTCGCGGTAAAGATCGAGCCGCCGCGACGGTGCGCCGCTCTCGGGGTCGCGCACATGGCAATGCACGATGGCGGCCCCGGCGCGGGCGGCGTCTATGGCGCTCTCGGCGATTTCCTTCGGCGAGCGCGGCACATGCGGGCTGCGGTCTTGGCTGGCACCCGAACCGGTCACGGCGCAGGTGATGAACACGTCGCGGGTCATGGTCAGCGGCATCGGTTACCTTCCTTTCCAAACCGGGTCGCGCTTCTCTGCAAAGGCGCGCGCCCCTTCCTTCTGATCCTCCGAGCGGTAGAGCCGTTCCACCGTCTCGAACTGGCTTCGGGTGATGCGGTTGAGCGCATCGTTGAACTTCATATCCTCGGCCTCGCGCACGATTTCCTTGATCGCGGCGAAGACGAGCGGCGGACCTGCGGCCAGCTCATCGGCCATCTGCTGCGCCGCCTCCATCAGATCGGCGCCGGGCAGCACCCGGTTGACCAGACCCCAATGCGCCGCCTCCTGGGCATCGAACCAGCGCCCGGTGAACAGCAATTCCATCGCGATGTGGTGGGGAATGCGCCGGGGCAGCTTGATCGAGGCGGCATCCGCCACCGTGCCGGAGCGGATTTCCGGCAGCGCAAAGCTGGCGTGATCCGCCGCAAGGATGATATCGGCGCAGAGCGCCAGCTCCAGCCCGCCGCCGCAAGCGATGCCGTTCACGGCGGCGATCACCGGCTTGTTGAGCCCGCGCAATTCCTGCAACCCGCCAAAGCCGCCCTTGCCATAGTCGCCATCCGCCGCCTCGCCCCCGGCGGCGGCCTTGAGATCCCAGCCGGGGCAAAAGAATTTCTCGCCCGCCCCGGTCAGGATCGCGACCCGCAGATCCGGGTCGTCGCGGAACTCGGTGAATACCTCGCCCATGATGCGGCTGGTCGCGAAATCTATCGCATTGGCCTTGGGCCGGTCCAGCGTCACCTCGAGCACCGCGCCTCGGCGTTCAGTTCGGATCGGACTGTCGGTCATGGGTTTCCTCCCAGTCTGAAAAGGGCATCGAGCGCGATGGCGCGCTCCGGGGTGGCGATCAGCGGGTTGATCTCAAGCTCGTGCAATTGGGCCTGATGCGCAAGCGCGCAGGCCTGCACCGCCTCAATCGCCGCGACCAGCGCGTCGAGATCGGCGGCGGGCGCGCCGCGATAGCCATGCAGCAGCGGCGCGATCCGCAGCCGGTCGAGCGCGGCGCGGATATCGGCGGGTTCGGCGGGCAGCAAGAGCGAGACGGTATCGGCCAGCCGTTCGGTCAGCACGCCGCCCGCGCCAAGCGTCAGCACGAAGCCATGCGCCGGGTCGCGGATCACGCCCACCAGAAGTTCCACCACGCCGCCGGTGATCATTTCCTCGATCAGAAAGTTGGCACCGCCCATGCGCGTGGCCGCCACAGCGACCGCCTCGGGGCTGGACAGGTGGAGCGCGACCGCCCCGGCGTCGGTCTTGTGCGCGATGCCCAGTGCCTTGAGCACAACCGGAAAGCCGAGCGCGGTGGCGGCCTCTGCGGCCTCCTCGGGGCCATGGGCGGTTTGCGCGCGCGGCACCGCCACGCCACGCGCCGCCAGCCGGGTCTTGGCCTCGGCCTCGGTCAGCAGGTGGCTTTCATCGCCGATTGGCGCGGGGATGGCCAGCGGGCTGGGATACGCCCGCTGCGCGCCACAGCGCGCGGCGGCGGCCATCGCCGCCACCCCCTCGGCCATGCCGCACAACGGCACGATGCCGCGCGCTATCATCGCCTCGGCCACGTCTTCGGGCATGGTCTCGGGCAGGCTCGACAGGATCGCCATGGGCCGCCCGGTGGCCGCCATGGTGTCGGCGACGGCGTCGATCACGATATGCCAGGCGGCGCCGTCGCAGCGGTCCGGGCGCGGGAAGTCGAGGATCACCACGCCCAGTGCCAGATCGCCCGCCATCATCGCCGAAAAGGTGGCGGCGATCGCCGCGCGGTCGCCCCAGATATAGGTGTGGTAATCGAGCGGGTTGGCGAGCGCGACGCGCGGCCCGAGGGCGGCGCGCAAGCCCGCCTGCTGCGCCGCATCGAGCGGCGGGCAGATCAGCCCGGCCCGCGCGGCCTGATCCGCGATCAGCCCCGCCTCGCCGCCCGACGAGGACAGCGACGCGATGCGGGGCGAGGCGAGCGGGCCCACGACATGCAGGATCTTCAAGGTTTCCAGCAGGTCGGACAGCGTGTCGACCTGCACCACGCCCAGCCGCTCGAACAGCGCCCGCGCGCCCGCATCGCTGCCCGCAAGCGCGCCGGTATGCGACAGCGCCGCCGCCTGCGCCTGCGCCGTGCGCCCCGATTTGATCACCACCACCGGCACGCTGCGCGCCCGGGCGGCGCGGGTCATCGCCTCGAACGCCGCCAGATCGCCCACGCCCTCGACATGCAGCCCGAGTGCTGTGACCCGCTGATCGGCCAGCAGCGTCTCGGCGATCTCGGCCATGCCGGTCTGCGCCTGATTGCCGACGGTGACCACATAGGCCAGCGGCAGGCCCCGGGTCTGCATGGTGAGGTTTATCGCGATATTCGAGGATTGCGTGATCAGCGCCACGCCCCGTTCCACGCGGCGCGCGCCCTGCTGATCGGGCCAGAGCGCGGCCCCGTCGAGCAGGTTCAGAAATCCGTAGCAATTCGGCCCGAGAATGCGCAAAGGCCCCGCCGCGCGCACCAGGGCCGCCTCCATGTCCCGGCCATCGCCGGTCTCGGAGGTCGATTCGCGAAAGCCCGAGGCGAAACAGACCGCCCCCCCGGCCCCCATTGCATGGAGCGCGCGCACCGTCTCGATGCTGGCGGCGCGATTGACCCCGATGAAGGCGGCGTCGGGTGCTTCGGGCAGGTCCGTCACGCGGGCATGGGCGGGCAGCCCGCCGATCTCGTCGCGATGGGGATGCACCGGCCAGACCGGGCCGGCAAAGCCGATCCGGCGGCATTGCGCGATCACGTCGCGGCACCAGGTGCCGCCGCCGATCACCGCGATGGAGCGCGGGCGCAACAGGCGCGACAGGTCTTGCATCGCGCTCAGGCCCCGAGCGGGCGGAACAGGTCCCGCCCGATGATATGGCGCTGGATCTCGCTGGTGCCGTCCCAGATCCGCTCGACCCGCGCATCGCGCCAGAACCGCTCGATGGGCAGATCGTCCATCAGACCCATGCCGCCATGGATCTGCAGCGCGGCGTCGGTCACCCGCGCCAGCATCTCGGAGGCATAGAGCTTGGCGCTGGCGATCTCGCGATTGGCGGGCAGGCCCCGGTCTAGCCGCCAGGCGGCCGCGAGCGTCAGCCAGTCGGCGGCGTCGATCTCGGTGATCATATCGGCGATCTGAAAGCTGACACCCTGAAATTTCGCGATCGGCTGGCCGAATTGCCGCCGCTCGGCGGCATGGTGCAGCGCAAGGTCAAAAACCCGGCGCGCGCGCCCGACGCTCATCGTCGCCACGGTGATCCGGGTGGCATAGAGCCAGGTGTTCATCACCTCGAATCCGCCATCGACCTCGCCCAGAACCTGGCCCTGCGGCAGGCGGCAATCGCCGAATTCGAGGATGCAGTTCTTGTAGCCGCGATGCGAGACCGAGCGATAGCCATCGCGCACGGTAAAGCCGGGATGCCCGCGATCCACCAGAAAACAGGTGATCCGCTTTTTCGGGCCATGCGCCGTCTCATCGACGCCGGTCGCCACGAAGACGATGAAGAAATCCGCGTGATCTGCGCCCGAGATGAAATGCTTGGTGCCGTTCACGATCCAGTCCGACCCGTCGCGCGCCGCTGTGCATTTCATGCCGCGCACATCCGATCCGGCATCGGGTTCGGTCATCGCCAGCGCGTCCATCCGCTCGCCACGCACCGCTGGAAGCAGGTACTGCTCGCGCTGATCGCCCGTGCAGGCCATCAGGATGTTCTGCGGCCGCCCGAAGAAATGCGTGAGCGCCATCGAGCCGCGCCCCAATTCCCGCTCGACCAGCGCGAAATCGAGATGGCCGAGCCCGCCGCCGCCGATCTCCTCGGGGAAGTTGCAGGCCCAGAACCCCATGTCGATGACCTTGCGGCGCAGCTCCGCGGCAAGCTCGGGCGGCACTTCACCCCGGCTCTCCACCTCTGCCTCATGCGGGTAGATCTCGGTCTCGACAAAGCTGCGGACCGTCGAGACGATCATCTCCTGTTCGGCGCTCAGATCGAAATCCATGCCATGCTCCCTGCTGTCCTGATGATATTGCTAGACATCGGGCGCGGGCGGTATCATGCCGAAAATGCTCCAGATCATGCAGGATTCGAAATTTTCCGATGCAACGCCAGGTCGCGATCCTTCTCTTTCCCAGCTTTTCCAACCTGTGCCTTGCCAACGCGGTCGAGCCGCTGCGCGCCGCTAACACGCTGGCGGGCCGCGATCTCTATGACTGGCACTTCATCGGCCTTGACGGCGGCACCGTGCTGTCGTCGAGCGGCCTGCCGGTGACGCCGATGCTACGGCTTTCGGACATGCCGCGCGTCGATTACCTCTTTGTCATGCCCAGCTATGGCCACCGCGCCCTGACCGAGCCCGGCATCCTGCGCCGGTTGCGCGGTGCTGCGGCGCGTTGCGGCAACCTTGTGGGGCTCGATACCGGCAGTCTCCTGCTGGCGGCGGCGGGGCTGATGGAGGGCTACCGCGCGACCTCGCATTGGGACGTGCTGACCGAATTCGAGGAAGCCCATCCCGAGGTCGAGGTGGTGAGCGACCGCTTCGTCATCGACCGCGACCGGCTGAGCTGCGGCGGCGCCTCGACCACGATGGAGCTGATGCTGGAACTGATCGCGCAGCATCACGGCGCGATGCTCAGCCTCGATGTGGCGGCGCTCTTCATGCATGGCGAACGGCCTGCCGACGCGCCCAGCCCCCCGGGCATGTCGGGCGACCGGGTGGTGCGCGCCGCCGCTGCGTTGATGCGCCGCCATGTCGAGCAGCCGCTGCCGATCCCCGAAATTGCCCGCCGCCTCGCGCTCAGCCAGCGCGGCCTCGAACAACGCTGCCTTGCCGCCTCTGGGCGGTCACCGCAGGGTATCTATGCCCTGATCCGCATGTCCGAGGCTTACCGGTTGGTCAAGGGCACGCCGCTCTCGGTGGCCGAGATCGCGGCGCGCGTGGGCTATGACGATGCCTCGGCGATGACGCGGATGTTCCGGCGCGCCTTTGGCCTGTCACCCCGGCAATTGCGCGGCAGTCACCCGCAATAGCGCGACCGCACATCCCGGCGCGGGCCGGTGAAGGAACGGTGAAACCGGTCGTGATCCCGTGGCGGATCGACCAGCCCCGGCCCGGAGCGCGACACGTCCTGCGAGGGCAGGCCGATATGGCCGGGGTTGTGACGGAAGTGCCGCGTTCTCGTCTGGTCACCGTAGATCGACACCGGCAGCGACAGCCGGAAGGTCTGGCAGATCGCCTGCCCCTTCACCGCAGCCTCGAGGATTTCACCGGATGGCTGTTCGATCAGGCGCACAATATGTCCGGCCTTGGTGTCCAGCCCATGGGTCTCGAAGGTCAGCGGGCGGCGCAACTCGAATATCTGCGTCGCCTCGCCCGGGCCAAAGAGGTCGTCCTCACCCCGCCACGTCGTTCCGGCGGCGAATATCAGGCGAAAGGTGCCCGGCGGCACCAGCACGCGAAAGAACGCACCTCCTTCGATATAGGCGGCGAGGGCGGCGTCTCCGGTCTCCACGTCGATCAATCGCAGGAAATAATCGCGGCCCGGCGGGCTCTTGACCTGAAGCGGGAAGACGGCAGGCAGGCCGGTGCGATTCCACATCAGCCCGGCTCGCGGCGCGCCCTCCTCTGCGGCACGCGCGAAGGGCACGATCATGCACAGCAGGACAATCAGCAGCGTCAGCACGCCCGGTCTGTGGTTCGAAGTTCTCACCTCGGCCTCCTTGTCTGTTACCGCAAACACCTACGCGAACTCAACCGAACTTCGGCCCTTCCGACCTCGATAGCCTAGCAGATCTGCCCTAGGATTTGAACATCTGCCATGCCGCCAGACGGGCCGCTGCGCCCGGCAGCAGAAAAAGGATGCGCCGCCCGACGCGCATGCTATCTTGCCCGCGATTCGGGACGCGCCGTCACATTACTCGCAAACGCTTTTCAGCACCCTGCGGCCCGATCTGACCGTTTGACCCATGCGGGCCACGCGCCCATTATTGCATCAGGAGCTTGAAATGCCGTCCAGAATCCGCGCCCTCGCCATTGTCGGCCTGACCCTTCCCATGGCCAGCCATGCCGCCGAACTGGGTGACACCGGAAGTGCCATCCGGCTGGCGCTCCTGCCTGAAACCGGCGGACAGATCACCGCCCATCTGGCCGGTGAGATGCTCACCGCCATGGGATACGCGGTGGAGTATGTCGAGGCCGATCACATGCGCGTCTTCAGCGACATGAAACAGGGTCGTATCGACGCCAATCTCGAAGTCTGGGAGGCGCGCGCACCGGCCAATTACCGCGACATGATCCTCGACGGCGACTTGCAGGACATGGGCGAGTTGGGCCTGACCCTGTCCGAGGGCCTTGCCTATCCCGCCCATATGGAGGCAACCTGCCCCGGCCTGCCCGACTGGGAAGCGCTGCGCGATTGCGCCGCCCTCTCGGGTCTGGTGGTGACCGACTACCCCGAGGAGTGGGACGGCGCCGCCGTCGGCATCATCGAGGCCCTAGCCCTGCCCTTCGAGGTGCGCCCCGCCGCCTCCGAAGCGGATCTGGCCGAGACCCTGAGCGAGGCGAGCACCTCGGGCGACGCCGCGTTGGTGATGTTCTGGCGGCCGCATTGGGCGGTGGCCGCGCAGGATCTGCGCTTTGTCACATTACCCACGCCCGAGGCCGCCTGTTTTGAGACCGCAAGCTGGGGGCCGAACCCGGACTTGCCCGGCGACTGCGGCATTCCTTCGCTGCAGGCGGTCAAGACGGTGATCAAGGGCACCAAGATCAAATGGCCCGCCGCTTGGTACATGCTGGAGGATTTCCAGCTCGGCACCGAAACGCAAGAGGCGCTGATGCTAGCGGTCGAGCAGGAGGGCCGCCCGGTGGCCGAGGTTGCCGCCAACTGGCTCGCGGCCAACGAGGAGACCTGGAAACCGGTCGTGGACGCGGCACTGGCGCAATAGGCCGGTAGTGCTCGGGTCGGATTTTCGCAGGCGGCCACCCGTGCTTGGAGCCAAGGCGTCGCTGGCGCCGCCGTGCAGCGCCGGGCCCCGCTCGAACCGCCCGCGTCGGCCACAAGAAAGGCCGCACCCTGACGGCGCGGCCCTTTCAGTGATCTGCAATAGCGCTTACGCGGCGCGCGAAACGAGAACTTCGTCCACCTGCTTGGCGGCCAGAACCTCGTCGCCACCGGAGACCGCCGCGACCTCACGGGTCAGCCGTTCAAGCGCCGCCTCGTAAAGCTGACGCTCGGAATAGCTTTGCTCGCGCTGATCATCGCTGCGATGCAAATCGCGCACGACCTCGGCGATGGCGATCAGATCGCCCGAGTTGATCTTTTGCTCGTATTCCTGGGCGCGGCGCGACCACATCGCGCGCTTGACCTTGGCCTTGCCCTTGAGCGTGCTCATCGCCTTCGAGATCACGTCCGGGCTGGACAGGCTGCGCATTCCGATTTCCGTAGCCTTGTTGGTCGGCACCCGCAGGGTCATCTTGTCCTTCTCGAAGGAGATCACGAAAAGCTCCAGGGTGATCCCGGCGATTTCCTGCTCTTCGATCGACACGATCTGACCCACGCCGTGCGCGGGGTAGACGACATAATCATCAGGGCGAAATTCGGATTTCTTGGATTTCGACATTCGGTTCATTTCCTAGCAAGGGGGCCCGCCCTGTCGACGCAGACAAACACATGCCTCGGGCCAGTTGCAGACCGGGGATATGTGTGACTGTCACAAGGAAATCCACCCCCAGGCAGCATGGCGGGTGAACGTATGTCAGGCGTCTCTCATTGTTTGTGACGGAAATGTATCATAAAAACCGGCGCAATGGAAGGGTGCGCGTCACAGGCGTGGTAAATCCACCGTGAAAAACAATGGATTCAGCGGGTTTTTCAGGTCGTGCGGCGCGTCTCTCAGGCCAAAGCCGCGCGAATCGGTCTCAGCCGCCCTCGCCCGGGGCTTCGGAAAAGTACTTTTCCAGCTTGCCGGTCTCGCCATCGCGCTCCTCGGCCTCGGGCAGCGGGTCCTTCTTGGTTATGATGACCGGCCACATCTCGGAATACTTGCGGTTGAACTCCACCCACTTCTCCATCTCCGGCTCGGTGTCCGGGCGGATCGCATCGGCGGGGCATTCCGGCTCGCAGACCCCGCAATCAATGCACTCATCGGGGTGGATGACCAGCATGTTCTCGCCCTCGTAAAAGCAATCCACCGGGCAGACCTCGACGCAGTCGGTATATTTGCAGGCGATGCAATTGTCGTTGACGATGTAAGTCATGGCCGTCTCTCATGTTTGCCGGGTTGGGGTTCACCTAATCCAGCGGACCGGATCAATCAAGCGTCCCCGGCCCATTGAGATCGAGTTTGCGGCGGTCGCGCTTGGTGGGGCGTCCTTTTCCCTCGTATTTCGGCGCGGGCGGAACGCTGTCCTGCGGCTTGGACTCGCTCAGATCATCATAAAGCGTCTGCGCCTCGGGCGCCGGGCCGCGCCGCGTGCCGGGGGCCAGAATGCGCACCACCCGCACCGCATCGCCCTGCACGAAGGTCAGCACATCCTCGGGGCCAACCGCCTGCGCCGGTTTCGACACCCGGTTGCCGTTGACCCGCACATGCCCGCCCGACACCTGCTTTGACGCCAGCGAGCGCGTCTTGAAGAACCGCGCATGCCAGAGCCACTTGTCGAGGCGGATACGTGACGCGCCCTCGACCAAGATCAGCCCTTGGTCTTGAGCCCCATCAGGGCTGCCGCAAAGGGATTGTCGGGGTCGATCTTGTCCTTCTTCTCCGGCTTGGACGAGAAATTCCGGGTGCTTTCCTCGCGCGGCTTGCTCTTGGGGCCGCCCTTGCCCTTGGGCTTGCCTTGCGGCTTGCCACGCCCGCCCTGGGCGGGGCGATTGCCACGCGGCGCGCGCGGAGCCCAGGTGAAGGTATAATAGACCTCGATCTCCGGCTCCGCCATCTCGGGCGTCTCGCCCGGGATCACTTCCTCCTCCGGGGTTTCGGGAATGTCGGCGGTGACTTCCGCCTCCGGCTGAGGTTCGGCAGCAATCGGGGCCTCGCCCTCGTCGACGATCGCCTCGACAGCATCCTCCGCGGTCTCGACTGGGGTCTCGTCAGCGGCCTGCGCGGCATCGGCGGGGGCCTCTGCCAGTGCCTGATCCACCGGCTTGACCTTCTCGCGCTCAGCCTTCTCAGCCTTGTAGCCCAGGCCCTGCATCAGCGCTGCGAACTGTTCCAGCGTCATGCCGGTGATCGACAACATGTCCGCCTTGGCCTCGAAGCCGCCACGCGTATCCTCGCTGCGCAGCATGTCGGCCAGCCGTTCCAGCATGTCGATGCGAATCGCCCGCTCGCCCGCCGCGCGATAGCCTGCCATGCTGTGATAACCCTTGGGCGCGTCATCACGCGCGGGCACCGTCACCAGACCCGGCGGCGGCGTCTCGGGAAACTCCTGCAGCCCGTTGCTCAGCGACCACAGCACCAGCCGCAGCCGCGTCGGCGCGGGCTTCAGCAGCGCGGGCATGAACACCGTGAACTGACCGAACCGGACGCCATGCTTGCGCAGAGCGCTGCGCGCCTCCTGATCGAGCGCCTTGACCTCGGCGGCCACCTCGCCGCGCGGAATGATGCCAAGCGCCTCGACCATGCGAAAGCCGAAACCGCGCGCCAGACCGCCAAGCGTCTCGTCGCGTTGCAGGTTCATCAGCGGCTCAAAGAGCGTGGCAATCTTGCGGTCGATGAAATGCTGCAAGCGGCGCTGCACCTTCTGCGCCACGTCCGCGCCCGCCTCGTCATCGACAAAGGCGGCAACCTGCGGCTTCAATGGGTCGGCACCGGGCGTCAGCTTGCCCACCGCTTCCTTGCCCCAGAGCAGCCCGCCCTGTTCGGTAAAGTCGATCTCGGTATCGGGCGCGTTGTAAAAGCGATCCGCCTTGAGATGGAAATGCGGTGCCAGCGCCTGCAGGCTCGCCTGTTGCAACGTGCGCGCCTCCTTGCCCGCTGCCGCCTTGTCCTGCATGAAGCGGAACCCTTCGAGCCGTCCGACGAATTCGCCTTCGACGCTCACATCACCTTGATCGTTTACCTCGGCCACCATGGCCTCCTTCTGCTTGAGCCGGCGCAAGAGCACGGATGTGCGCCGGTCCACAAATCTCTGCGTCAGACGGTCGTGCAGCGCGTCCGACAGGCGGTCTTCTACCGCGCGAGTCGCGCCGCGCCAATGATTTTCGTCATCCACCCAGCCCTTGCGCTGTGCGACATAGGTCCATGTGCGGATATACGCCAGCCGTTTCGACAATGTGTCGATATCACCATCAGTCCGGTCGATCCGCTTGACTTGGCCGCCCAGCCAATCATCGGGCACTCGCCCATACTCAACCAGATCGCCGTAAAGTCGTTCCAACAGGCCCGCGTGTTCCGCATGGCTGATGCCGCGAAAATCGGGGATGCGGCAGACATCCCACAACAGCCGCACCGAGGGCGCATCGGTGGCACGCGCCGCGATATCGGGCTGCGCGGCCAGCGTCTTGAGCGCACCCAGATCGTCGGCCTCCCGCGCGCGGGCCAGCAACTCGTGCTCGGGCTTGGCTTCCAGTGAGGCGATCAGCGACTGCGTGCTGCCAAAGGCCAGCCGCGCGTTGCGCCATTCCAGCTTGCGAATGGGGGCAAAGCGATGCTCCATGATCGCCTGCGCCAGATCGGGGTCGAGATCGGGCGCCTCGCCGGTCACGCCGAATGTGCCATGGCTCATCCCCCGCCCCGCGCGCCCGGCGATCTGGCCCAGCTCATTGGGTTGCAGATGCCGCATCCGCCGCCCGTCGAATTTCGAGAGCGACGAAAACGCCACGTGGTTGATATCGAGGTTGAGCCCCATGCCGATGGCATCGGTCGCCACCAGGTAATCGACATCGCCATTCTGATAGAGCGCCACCTGCGCATTGCGCGTGCGCGGGCTAAGCGCGCCCATCACCACCGCCGCCCCACCCTTTTGGCGGCGCAGCAATTCGGCCATCGCATAGACGTTTTCCACCGAAAATCCGACAATCGCACTGCGGGCGGGCATTTTCGAGATTTTCTTCGGCCCCGAGTAACTCAGTTGCGACATCCGCTCGCGGCTCAGGAATTCGACCCCCGGCACGAGGTTGGCAATCACGCTGCGCATCGTGTGACTGCCCAGAAACTGCGTCTCGCGCAGGCCCCGCATGCGCAACAGCCGGTCGGTAAAGACATGCCCGCGCTCAGGGTCGGCACAGAGCTGAATCTCGTCAATGCCGACGAAATCCGTGCCCATCCCCTCGGGCATCGCCTCGACCGTGCAGACCCAGTATTGCGCGCGCTCCGGCACAATGCGCTCTTCACCCGTCACCAGCGCCACGACCGAAGGGCCCCGCACAGCGACAATCTTGTCATAGACCTCACGCGCCAGCAGGCGCAGCGGCAGGCCGATCACCCCCGTGCGATAGCCCAGCATCCGCTCGATGGCGAAATGCGTCTTGCCGGTATTGGTGGGGCCCAGAACCGCTAGGGTTCTCGACTGCTCGGACATCCGCCGCGTTCCTTATGCCGTCAGAGTTCCGCGCCGCCCAACTCGCGGGCCACACGCTCTTTGGCCTTGGTTACGTCCTCGTGGTGGGGATGTATAGCCAGCGCGCGCGAAAACGCGTCATGGGCCAGATCGGGGTGCCCGGTCTCATCAAGCAGCACGCCCAGCCCGTAGATCACGTTGAACTGTCGCGGCTCCAGTGCCAGCGCCCGCTCGATATCGGCCAGCGCCAGCCCGTAGTGATCCTGCTTGAAAAACGCGACCGAGCGCAGGTGCCAGCCCTGGGCAAAATCCGGCGCATGATCGATCAAAGCGCTCAAATGCTCGACTGCGGCATCCAGATCACCGGCCTCGATCGCATCTTCGCCCCGTCGCAACAGCAGGTCCATCGCGGGCGAGCCGGATTTCGACCATTCCAGCTCGACCTCGGCGGCAATCTTGCGCGCCTCCGCCGGTTCGGCCTGTGACAGGTCAGACAACAGCGAGTCAACCCGCGTGTCCTCCGCCGAGGCGGGTAAGGAAAACGTGACTACCGTCAGACCTGCCGCGACGATACGGTTGAGATTGGTGAATGCTGCGCCCATAACAGTCGTGAGTTTAGCGCAGAATGCCGGGATTCAAACCCCCGACATCGCAATTGTGAAAGGAAGCGCAGATGAGCGACGTGATCAACGCGGCGGTGAAGGCCCTTAACGAAAAGATGGGCGACGACGGCTTTGACGGCACCGCAAAATTCGTGATCGAGGGCGAAGGCAGTATCGTCATGGACAACGACGGCGCGCGCGCCTCAGACGATGACGCCGACGTCACACTCACCGCCGATGCCGATACCTTCGAATCGATCCTCTCCGGCGATCTCGACCCGACAGCGGCCTTCATGTCGGGCCGTCTCAGCGTCGACGGCGACATGGGTCTGGCGATGAAGCTGGGCAGCGTTCTCGCCTGATGGACACCGCACCGTTCTTTGCAGATGTGGCCGAAGGGCCCGAGGGCGGTGCCGCTTGGTGGATCACGGCGAACGATAACCTGCGCCTGCGCGTCGGGCTCTGGAACCGAGAGGCCCCCCGGGGCACGGTCCTGATCTGGCCCGGACGCACCGAGTATATCGAGAAATACGGTCGCGCCGCGACCCGGTTTGCGGCCGCTGGTTATGCCAGCCTTGCCATCGACTGGCGCGGCCAGGGATTGTCCGACCGCCTGCTCGATGACGCGATGTCGGGCCATGTGCATCACTTCACCGACTATCAGCAGGACGTCGCCGCGATGATGCAGGCCGCCGAACGGCTCGACCTGCCGCGCCCCTGGCATCTTCTGGCGCATTCGATGGGCGGCTGCATCGGGCTGCGCGCGGTGATGCAGGGCCTTGACGTCGCCAGCGTCGCCTTTTCGGGGCCGATGTGGGGGATCAAGATGGCCGACGCGCTGCGTCCGGTGGCCTGGTCGCTGTCCTGGAGCAGCCGTCAGGTCGGGATGAGCCATCGCTACGCCCCCGGCACAGCCGCCGAGCATTACGTGCTGAGCGAGCCGTTCGAGACCAACAAGCTGACCAATGATCAGGGCATGTGGGCCTATATGGGGCGGCAACTCCGGGCGCATCCTGCGCTTGGCCTCGGCGGCCCCAGCCTGCATTGGCTTCACGAGGCGCTGCGCGAGACCCGGGATCTCGCGCGCCGCCCCTCACCCGACCCGCCCTGCCTGACCCTCCTGGGCAGCGACGAGGATATCGTCGACGTGCCGCGCGTGCATGACCGCATGGCGCGCTGGCCCGGCGGACGGCTGGAAATCGTGCCGGGGGGACGGCACGAAACCCTGATGGACACCGAGGACATGCAGGCGCGTCTCTTTGGCCTGCTATGCGAGTTCTATGGCGGCCGCGGATCGGCAAATGCGGACAATGCGCCCCGCATCGCCGACGTGTTCTGACGGCAGTGTTCTGCACCTCGCGTTTGACGCGGATCGTCCTGTCGGGGATCGCTGGCCGAGCCTCCGATGCCGGGCTCCTGGGGCCATCGTGCCCCTTCCCAGACGAACACCCGGACACGATCGCCCATGCTACGCCCGATCACGACCACGGCTCCCGGTTGGCGACCGTGGTCGCGCAGGATGATGCAACAGAACCTAACCCAAATAATTCACGAGAAGGCGGCGGAGGTAGCGTAACCATCTGAAACGCTGTATGTTTTGGGTGTTACCGCCAAACATGCAGCTTTCAGGAGGACGACCTCCGCCATGGTTCAATCTACGTGCTCCACGCCCCGCCTGTCACCCCTCAATAGCAAGCCGATCTTGCTTGGATTTGACGGCGCGGACATGAGCTCCGACGCAGGACTGACACTGCTGCGCGAGATCGAGCGCAAGGCGGGTCTGGCGCAGCGGCTTGCAGATTGCCTGTGCGATCCGCGCGATCCGGTGAAAGTTCAGCATCGCCTGTGCGACATCATCCGTTTCCGGATCATGATGATCGGAGCCGGGTATGAAGACGGCAATGACGCGAACGCCTTGCGGCACGATCCCGGCTTCAGGATTGCCCTGGAGCGCGGCCCGGAAACCGGGGCGGCGTTATGTTCGCAGCCGACGATCTCGCGCATGGAAAACCTGCCCGACGCCCGCGCGCCGATCCGAATGGGCCGCGAGATGGTCCGGTTCTACTGCCAGTCCTTTGCGCGCGCCCCGGGCCGGATCGTGCTCGATATCGACGATACCTTCGATGCGGTGCATGGCCACCAGCAACTGCGCCTGTTCAATGCGTTCTACGACGCGTTCGGCTTCCAGCCGATCGTCGTCTTCGACGGCGAAGGCCGGCTCGTGGGGACACTGCTGCGCCCGGCCCGCCGGCCCAAGGGAGCCGAGAGCGCGGCCCATATCCGCCGGTTGATCCGGCAGATTGCCAGGCATTGGCCCGAGACGGAAATCCTGCTCCGGGCGGACAGCCATTACGGCACCCCGGAGGTTCTGGACCTGTGTGACAGGCTCGGGCTGTGCTATGTCTTCGGTCTGTCAAAGAACGGCCGTCTGGCGCAAAACATCTCGGCTCTGGAGGCGTCGACGGCTGCGCGCTACGCCCGCACGCCGGGGCAAAAGCTGCGCCGGTTCAAAACCTTCTCCTACGCGGCCCGGTCGTGGTCGAAACCGCGCCGCGTGATCGCCCGGGTCGAGGTTGGCCCAATGGGGCGCGATACCCGCTATCGTCACCAATCTGATGGGCGGTCGCGGCAAGCATCTTTACGAGAAGCTTTATTCCGCTCGCGGTCAGGCCGAAAACCACATCAAGGCCTGGAAAGCCCACCTCGCATCAGACCGGACCTCGTGCTCGAAGGCGAACGCCAACCAGATGCGCGTTCGCCGGGCTTACGCGGCCCCACCAGGGCCACGGTCCCGGCTCACTGCTGCACGGCTGCGCCTACTGGATCTGGTGGACGTTACGCGCGGCCTGCCCAAGGAGATCCCCGTGGCGCCGCGCCCAGTTCGACACGCTGCGGCTGCATCTCGTCAAGCTGGCCGCAACCATCGTCGAGAAGAAGACCCGGATCGTCATCACACTGCCGACATCATGTCCGCGACAGGGCCTCCTCCATCTTCTCTTCAACGCCCTCGCCCCACCGAAATCGGCCTGACGCAGAGCGCCCCGACACACCGAAACAGCAATCCATCATTACCCAACACCCCCGTCACCGACCGGCCAGCAAACCGGACGCAAACATCGGATGCGCGCGACTCCCCGAGATCCGTGAAACCGGCCCCAGGAACACATGAAGGCAGCTTCATGAATTATCCGGGTTAACACGAGTTCCCGGGCCGTGGCCTTGGTTCAGCGAAATTCTCAGATGGGGAAAAATCGGGCAGCGCTGACAGAATCCTCCCAAATAACGTGCAAACAGCCACATCCGAACGCCCGGGCATCCCCAAACGTTGGCGGATCTCCGGCTTGCGATGTTGAAAAGCTGTGTCTGGCCAGGACGTGACCGACACCCAACCCTTGCGGCCCCGGGGGATTCCGAAGCCGCTGGCTTGTAACACAAAAATGCGCTGCCGCGCTCACCCGGCAGGGGATGTACGCGTGCCTGCGGCAGCCCCGTCATCAGGTGCGCGCAGCGTTCACATGGGAGTTCCGAAGAGATGAAAACCAAGACCTTGCTGGCGAGCCTCGCCACGACAACCGCGCTATTGACCGCGCCCGCTTGGGCGCAGGACTGCCCCGTCAAGGTGGGTGTGCTGCACTCGCTGTCGGGCACGATGGCGATCTCCGAGACCACGCTAAAGGATACCGTCCTGATGCTGGTCGAGCAGCAGAACGCCAAGGGCGGTCTTCTGGGCTGCGACATCGAGGCGGTGGTGGTCGATCCCGCCTCCGACTGGTCGCTTTTTGCCGAAAAGGCGCGTGAATTGCTCACCGTGAGCGAGGTCGACGTGATCTTCGGCTCCTGGACCTCGGTGAGCCGCAAATCGGCCCTGCCGGTGCTGGAGGAACTCAACGGGCTGATGTTTTACCCCGTCCAGTACGAGGGCGAGGAAAGCTCGAAAAACGTCTTTTACACCGGTGCCGCCCCCAACCAGCAGGCGATCCCGGCGGTGGATTATTTCCTCGACGAACTGGGAGTCGAAAGCTTCGCGCTTCTGGGCACCGACTATGTCTATCCCCGCACCACCAACAACATCCTTGACGCCTATCTCAAGTCCAAGGGCATCGCGGATGAGGATATCTTCGTCAACTACACCCCCTTCGGCCATTCCGACTGGGCCACCATCGTCTCGGACGTGGTCGCCCTCGGTGCCTCTGGCAAGCAGGTCGGCGTGATCTCGACCATCAATGGCGACGCCAATGTCGGCTTCTACAAGGAACTGGCCGCGCAAGGCGTGGACGCCGCCGACATTCCCGTGGTGGCCTTCTCGGTCGGTGAAGAAGAGCTTTCGGGCCTCGACACCGCGCCGCTCGTCGGGCACCTCGCGGCGTGGAACTATTTCCAGTCCGCCGACACCCCGGAGAACGAGGCCTTCATCGCCGCCTGGCATGACTATATCGGTGACACCAAGCGCGTGACCAACGACCCGATGGAGGCGCATTACATCGGCTTCAACATGTGGGTGAACGCCGTGACCGAGGCGGGCACCACCGATGTGGACGCGGTGCGCGCGGCGATGTGGGGGCAGGAATTCCCCAACCTCACCGGCGGCATGGCGGTGATGAATGCCAACCATCACCTGTCGAAGCCGGTTCTGATCGGCGAAATCCGTGATGACGGTCAGTTCGACATCATCAGCCAGACCGAGGAAGTGCCCGGCGATGCCTGGACCGATCATTTGCCCGAGAGCGCGCCGCTCAAGAGCGATTGGAAGGATCTTGGCTGCGGCATGTACAACACCGAGACCGCGACCTGCGTGCAGATGACCTCGAATTACTGATCCGACGGGCCGCGCCGATTACCCCCGCGCGGCCCTTCACACAGCACCCCCGCTCAGGACCGGATCGACCATGCGTTTCACCGCCCTCCTTGCCCGCGCCGCCGCGCTGCTGATGATCCTCGCCTGCGCCATGGTCCTGCGCCCGGGTATCGCGACGGCACAGGGCGCACTGCAACCGCTCCTGCAGGAGTATCAGGCCGATCTCGCCAAGCCATCCCGCCAGACCATCGGCCCGGTGATCGCGGACCTTCTGGCCTCGGATCACCCCGGAATGGCCGATTTCCTGCGCAAATGGGAGGCGCGCGAGGTCTATCTGCGCCCCGGGGACGGGCTCTTCTTCTACGCCGATGAGGCGGGCGACACCCTGCGGCTGATCGACATCGACAGCGGCGAGACGGTGGCCGAAGCGGGCAGCCGCGACGTCGACCAGATCCGTCCCAATGCGGGCGTGCGCCGCGAACTCGCCGCCGCCCTCGTGCCATTCGAATTGAACGCCGCCGACCCCGCCCGCCGCGCCGCCGCGCTCGACGCGATCGCGCGTAGCGCCGAGACAAGCCAGATCGCGCCCCTGCGCGACAGCATCGTAACCGAGACGGACCCCGCCCTGAAAACCCGTAAGCAGCGCCTGCTTACCCTGCTCATCGCGCAATTCGGTGAGACCAAATCCGAACGTCTCGACGCGATCGCAGGGCTTGGCGGCGACACCAGCATCGAGGCGCGCAGCGTTCTCAACCAGCTCACGGCCACCCGCGACCGCGTGGCGACGACCCTGCCCGACGGCATCAACCTTGCCGGCGTGCTGGAGGTCGGCGCCGACCTCAGCGAAGCTGAGGCGCATGACCGGCTGGTGGAGGCCGACCTCGCCCCGCCGCGCCAGACCGCCACCGACCTGCGCGACGTGCTCGCGCAGCATGTCGTGGATGGCACTGTCGGCGGCGTGCCGCTGCACCAACTCGACACCACCGCCGCCCGCGCCCGCGCCTACGAGGCTCTGGAACAGGCGGGCACCGTGCCGCCGCGCGCCGCGCCCGACGAGGTGGCACAGGCCGTCGCCGCCCATGTCTTCTACACCGAATACCTGCAACCTGATCCAGAGATCACACAGACCGCCGAGGACGCGCTCACCGCCACCTCGCGCACGCTCGGCCTCTACCAGACCGCCGATCTGGTGCTTGACGGGCTGTCGCTCGCCTCGATATTCTTTCTCGCCGCCATCGGCCTTGCCATCACCTTCGGCGTGATGGGCGTGATCAACATGGCGCATGGCGAATTCATCATGATGGGGGCCTATACCGGCTATGTCGTGCAGCTTTTTATCCCCGATTACACCGTCAGCCTGCTGATCGCCCTGCCGCTCGCCTTTGCCGTCACGTTCGGTGCAGGCGTCACGATGGAGCGGCTGGTGATCCGCCACCTTTACACAAGGCCGCTCGAGACGCTGCTTGCCACCTTCGGCATCTCCATCGCCCTGCAACAACTGGCCAAGAACATCTTCGGCACGCAGGCGCGTCCCCTCACCGCCCCCGACTGGCTTGGCGGTGCGATCACCCTCAACGACATCGTCAGCATCTCCACCATCCGCGTGGCGATCTTCGTGCTGGCCCTCATCTTCCTCGCGCTGCTCCTCTACATCCTCAAGCGTACCCGGCTGGGGCTGGAGGTGCGGGCAGTAACGCAAAACCCCGGCATGGCGGCCTCGATGGGGATCGACCCCGACCGCATCAACATGCTGACCTTCGGCCTCGGCTCCGGCATCGCGGGGATCGCGGGAGTGGCCATCGGGCTTTATGCGCAGGTCACCTCGGAGATGGGGGCCAACTACATCGTGCAGAGCTTCATGACCGTGGTGGTCGGCGGTGTCGGCAATGTCTGGGGTACGCTGGCGGGGGCCTCGATGATCGGCTTCCTGCAAAAGGGGATCGAGTGGTTCAACCCCTCCAACACGCTGGCGGCACAGACCTACATGGTGCTCTTCGTGATCCTCTTCATCCAGTTCCGCCCCAAGGGCATCGTCGCCCTCAAGGGCCGCGCGGCAGGGGACTGAGCCATGAGCAAACCCGATATCACCCCGCGCCGCAGCTTTCTGGCCGAAAATCCCTCGGTCATGTGGTTCCTAGGCCTGCTCGGCCTCTTCACCCTCGGCGTCACCGTGCTGGCCGAAGGGTTTGGGGTGGCGCTCCTTTCGACCTCGATGGTCAAGATCCTCGGCATGACGCTCTGCCTGTGCCTCATCGCCGTGGCGATGGACGTGGTCTGGGGGTATTGCGGCATCCTCAGTCTAGGGCATTTCGCCTTCTTCGGGCTGGGCGGCTACGCCATCGGCATGTGGCTGATGTATGCCCGCACCCAAGGCATCGTGGTGGACTCGCTGGCAAACGCGCCAATCCCCCCCACGCAGGAAGAAATCAACGACGCCATCGCCACGCAGATTTTCGGTGTGGTGGGCAGTAACGAGTTGCCGCTGATCTGGGCCTTCGCGGACAGCCTCGCGATGCAGCTTGTCTTCGTGGTGCTGGTGCCGGGGCTGCTGGCGCTCGTCTTCGGCTGGCTGGCATTTCGCAGCCGCGTGACCGGCGTCTACCTGTCGATCCTGACACAGGCGATGACGCTGGCGCTGTCGCTCTATCTCTTCCAGAACGACACCGGCTTGCGCGGCAACAACGGGCTCTCGGGCCTGCAGAACATCCCCGGCCTGCTGCACCTGCCGCAATCCACCATCGCGCTGTGGTTCTTCTGGGCCTCCGCCGCTGCCCTCGGGCTTGGCTATCTCTTCTTTGCCTGGCTCATATCGGGCAAGTTCGGCTCGGTCATTCGCGGCATCCGCGACAACGAGGCCCGCGTGCGTTTCCTCGGCTACCATGTCGAAAGCTACAAGCTGGTGATCTTCACCCTGACGGCGGTGGTCTCTGGCCTTGCAGGCGCGCTCTATTACCCGCAGGCGGGCATCATAAACCCCGCCGAAATCGCCCCTATCGCGTCCATTTACCTCGCCGTCTGGGTCGCCATCGGCGGGCGCGGGCGGCTTTACGGCGCTGTGATCGGGGCAGCCGTCGTCTCGCTCGCCTCAAGCTGGTTTACCGGCGGCGGCGCGCCGGATATCGACCTCGGCTTCTACACGATCAACTGGACCGACTGGTGGCTGGTGCTTCTGGGCCTTGGTTTCGTCGCCGTCACGCTGTTCTTTCCGCGCGGCATCGGCGGGCTGTTCGACATGCTGGTGAGGAAGCCATGACCACCCTTCTCGAAGTCTCCGGCGTCTCCGTCACATTCGACGGCTTCCGCGCCATCAACAATCTCTCGATACAGATCGGCGAGCCGGAATTGCGCGCCGTGATCGGCCCCAACGGCGCGGGCAAGACGACCTTCATGGACATCGTCACCGGCAAGACCAGGCCCGACGAGGGCCGGGTGATCTGGGCCGAGAAAAACATCTCGCTTCTCGGGATGAGCGAAAGCGCCATCGCACGGGCGGGCATCGGGCGCAAGTTTCAGAAACCCACCGTGTTCGAGGAACAGACGGTGCGCGAAAATCTCGCCATGGCGCTCAAGAGCAAACGCGGGCCGCTCGACGTGGTGCTCCATCGCCGTTCGGTAGAAGGGTCCGCGCGCATTGCGGAATTGGCCGAGGAGATCGGCCTCATGGACGACCTGCCGCGCCGCGCAGGCGACCTCAGCCATGGACAGAAGCAGTGGCTGGAAATCGGCATGCTGCTGGCGCAGGACCCGCGCCTCTTGCTGGTCGATGAGCCCGCCGCCGGAATGACCCCCGCCGAGCGCGAGCACACCACCGACATTCTCAAACGTGCGGCGCAGACCCGTGCCGTGGTGGTGATCGAGCATGACATGGAATTCGTCCGCCGTCTGGGCTGCAAGGTGACGGTGCTGCACGAAGGGTCGGTGCTGGCCGAAGGCAGCCTCGATCACGTCACGCAGAACCAGCAGGTCATAGATGTCTATCTCGGGAGATAAGCGATGCTGAGCGTGGACAGCCTCACCCTGCATTACGGTGCCTCGCAGATCCTGCACGGTGTCAGCCTTGCCGCCCGCCCCGGCGCGGTGACGGCGGTGATGGGCACCAATGGTGTGGGCAAGACCAGCCTCTTGAAGGCCATCGCCGGGCGGCATCCCTACACGGGCGGGCGCATCACCCTCGACGGGCGCGAACTGCCCCATCTTTCCGCCGCGCAGGCCGCACAATCGGGCATCGCCTATGTGCCGCAGGGGCGCGAGATCTTCCCGCTGCTGACGGTGACGGAGAACCTGCAAACCGGGTTTGCCTGCCTGCCGAAAAGCGATCATACGATTCCGCCCCGCATCTATGACCTCTTCCCGGTGCTGGAACAGATGCGCGACCGGCGCGGCGGCGACCTCTCGGGCGGGCAGCAGCAGCAACTGGCCATCGCCCGCGCGCTGATCGCCCGCCCTCGCGTGCTGTTGCTCGACGAGCCGACCGAGGGCATTCAGCCCAATATCATCAAGCAGATCGGCGCGGTGATCGACCTGCTGCGCGGCGAGGGGGAGATCGCCCTCGTGCTGGTCGAACAGTATTTCGATTTCGCCTATCGGCTGGCCGACGAGATCGTGGTGCTCAATCGCGGCGAGGTGCGCCTGTCCGAGCCTGCCGCGACGGTGGACCGCGCGCGGCTCTTGCGCGAAGTGTCCATTTGATGGGCGACATGCCTGTAATTTAGGCAAATTGGCATGCGGCCACCCGAAGGTCGGGCGCATCGGCGGCCGACCTCTGGCGGTCCGGCGCAAGGGCGGTAGCGTTGGCAGCGAAATTGACACGCGAGCCCGCATGACCGTCTGCCCCGCCCCAATCGTGAGACATGAGCGCAGCTTTGGTGCCGCGCATGTCACGCTTTTGCCGGGGCCGAATGGCGGGCGGCTCGACCGGCTGTTTCAGAAGGGATCGGCCAAGGCGTTCCTGCATCCCGGCACCTCCGGCCCCGAGATCGTGCTGCTCAACACCTCCGGCGGGCTGACCGGGGGTGACCTTCTGTCCTACCGGCTTGATCTGGCGGCGTGCTGTCGGGCCACCGGCACCACGCAGACCGCCGAACGCGCCTATCGCAGCACCGGCGCGGCGGCGCGGGTCACGGTGCATCACCGGGTCGCGTCCGGCGCGCATCTCGACTGGCTGCCACAAGAGACGATCCTTTTCGAGGACAGCCATCTCGCGCGCGAGACGACCATCGACCTTGCTGCAGATGCCTCTTGCCTGATGCTGGAATCGGTCGTGCTTGGCCGCGCCGCGATGGGCGAAACCGTCACGCGCACCACCCTGCGCGACAGCCGCCGCATCACCCGCGCGGGGCGGCCCGTGCTGATGGAACCGCTTCACCTGACCACCGAGGCGCTTACCGCCGGTCCCGCCATCCTGAACGGCGCGCGCGCCTTCGCCACGCTGGCGCTGGTGGCCCAGGGGGCCGAGGGTGCCGTACCCCGCATGCGCGACCTGCTGGATGAGCAGGGCGTGTCGGGCGGCGCCTCGGGCTTTGACGGCAGGCTGGTGATCCGGCTCATGGCCGGTGACGGCCGGCCGCTGCGCCGCCAGATCATGCGGCTGGTCAGCGCCCTGCGCCCCGGCCCCTTGCCCCGCGTCTGGCAGACTTAGGAGAGACATGCGATGAACCTCACCCCCCGCGAAAAGGACAAGCTGCTGATCTCACTCGCCGCCATGGTGGCGCGCGGGCGGCTCGCGCGCGGTGTCCGGCTCAACCACCCCGAGGCGGTGGCGCTGATCACCGATTTCGTGGTCGAGGGCGCGCGCGATGGCCGTTCGGTGGCCGATCTGATGGAGGCGGGCGCGCATGTCATCACCGCCGAGCAATGCATGGAGGGCATCGCGCAGATGCTCCATTCCGTGCAGGTCGAGGCGACATTCCCCGACGGCACCAAGCTGGTAACCGTCCATAACCCACTACGCTGAAGGGATATTTCCAATGCGCTACATCCTCGCTGTTCTGCTGCTGACACCGTCGCTGGCCTTTGCGCATCTCGATCCTGCGGCGCATGGCTCTTTCGCTGCCGGGGCGACGCATCCGCTCTTCGGGGCCGATCATGGGCTTGCCATGCTCGCTGTCGGGCTGTGGGCCGCAGTGCTTTCGGGGCGCGCGATCTGGCTGTTGCCGGTGGGTTTCGTCACGGCGATGGCGGTTGGATTTGGCGGCGCGCTGCTCGGGCTGACCCTCCCGGCGGTAGAGCCGCTGATCCTTGCCTCGGTGCTGATCCTGGGGCTGCTGGTGGCTCTCGTCGTGCGGCTGCCCGCGATTTGGGCAGTCGGTATCGTGTCGGTATTCGGTCTGTTTCACGGCGGTGCCCATGGGGCCGAAATCGGGGCCGCGACGGCGTTGGACTATTTCGCGGGCTTTGCCATAGCAACAATGGGTCTGCATCTTGCGGGCCTTGCTCTGGGGCTGCTTGTCATACGGCTTGGCTCGCAAAGCGTGGCGCGCGGGGGCGGCGGGCTGGTTGCGGCGCTCGGCGCGTGGCTTGTGGCCGCAGGATGAGGCGCAGATCATGATCCCCGGAGAACTCTTTCCCGCCGATGGCGAGATCACCCTGAACGAAGGAGCCGCGGTCACCGTGCTGGAGGTCGCCAATACCGGCGACCGGCCGGTGCAGGTGGGCAGCCATTACCATTTCGCCGAGGCCAATGCCGGGCTGTCCTTCGACCGAACTGCGGCACTCGGCCAACGGCTGGATATTCCCGCAGGCACCGCCGTGCGGTTTGAGCCGGGGCAGCGGCGCGAGGTGCGGTTGATCCCATACGGTGGCGCGCGGCGGGCGTTCGGGTTCAACGGGCAAGTTATGGGAGACCTGTAGACATGGCATATTCCATCCCCCGCGCCGCCTATGCCGCCATGTATGGCCCCACCACGGGTGACCGGCTGCGGCTTGGCGATACCGATCTGATCATCGAGGTGGAGCGTGATCTGACCACCTACGGCGAAGAGGTGAAATTCGGGGGTGGCAAGGTGATCCGCGACGGCATGGGGCAATCCCAGGTCACCCGCGCGGGCGGGGCGGTGGATACCGTCATCACCAATGCGCTGATCGTCGATCATCAGGGCATCACCAAGGCCGATGTCGGGCTGCGCGACGGGTTGATTGCCGCCATCGGCAAGGCGGGCAATCCCGACACGCAATCCGGCGTCGATATCATCATCGGGCCGGGGACAGAGGTAATCGCAGGTGAGGGCCGCATCCTCACCCCCGGCGGGTTTGACGCGCATATCCATTTCATCTGCCCGCAGCAGATCGACGACGCGCTGCATTCGGGCATCACCACCATGCTGGGCGGCGGCACCGGGCCCGCGCATGGCACGCTTGCCACCACCTGCACGCCGGGGGCGTGGCATATCGGGCGGATGCTGCAGTCGCTGGATGCCTTTCCGATGAATTTCGGCCTCGCTGGCAAGGGCAATGCGAGCCTGCCCGAGGCGCTCATCGAGCAGGTGCGCGCCGGGGCCTGCGCGATGAAGCTGCACGAGGATTGGGGCACAACGCCGGGTGCCATCGACTGTTGCCTCTCGGTCGCCGATGACATGGACGTGCAGGTGATGATCCACACCGATACGCTCAATGAAAGCGGCTTTGTGGAAAACACGCTTGCCGCCATCAAGGGGCGCACGATCCACGCCTTTCACACCGAGGGTGCGGGGGGCGGACACGCCCCTGACATCATGAAGGTGGTGGGGTATGAGCATATCCTGCCGTCCTCGACCAACCCCACGATGCCCTATACCGTCAACACCATCGAAGAGCATCTCGACATGCTGATGGTCTGTCACCACCTCGACAAGGCGATCCCCGAGGATGTGGCCTTTGCCGAGAGCCGTATCCGCCGGGAGACCATCGCCGCCGAGGATATCCTGCACGACATGGGCGCGTTTTCCGTCATGGCCTCGGACAGTCAGGCGATGGGGCGCGTGGGCGAGGTGATCATCCGCACATGGCAGACGGCCTCCAAGATGCGCAAGCAGCGCGGGCGGCTGGCGGAAGAGACCGGCGACAACGACAATGCCCGCGTCAAACGCTATATCGCGAAATACACCATCAACCCCGCCATCGTGCACGGGATGAGCGCCCATATCGGCAGTGTGGAGCCGGGCAAGCGCGCCGATCTGGTGCTGTGGAACCCGGCGTTTTTCGGCGCGAAACCCGAGATGGTGCTGATGGGCGGCACCATCGTGCTGGCGCAGATGGGCGACCCGAACGGCTCCATCCCCGCGCAGCCGGTGCATTCGCGACCGATGTTCGGGGCCTATGGACGGTCGCTGGAACGGTCCTCGGTGCTCTTCGTCAGCGCCGCCGCGCAGGCCGACGGGATCGGCGCGGCGCTTGGGCTGGCCAAGGCGACGGTGGCGGTGTCGAACACCCGCACCATCGCCAAGCGCGACATGATCCACAATAATCTGACACCCGAGGTCGAGGTGCATCCCGAAACCTACGAGGTGCGGGCAGATGGCGAATTGCTGACCTGCGAGCCGGCCTCCGAGTTGCCGCTCGCGCAACGCTATTTCCTGTTCTGAAGGGCCTGCACATGACCGACCTGCCAACCGCCCGCCGCCTATTGCCTCACGCCCCCGACGCAGTCGCGGATACGGTCGTGCTCGACTATGACGCGCGGCTGATGCGGCGCAAGCGACTGGTGGGCAAGGCCGGGCTGACCTTTCTGGTCGATCTGGCGGAGGTGACCAATCTGGATGATCACTGGGGCTTCGCGCTCGACGATGGTCGGGCGGTGGCGGTGGAGGCAGCGCCGGAGGATCTCATTGAAGTACGCGGCGACCTGGCGCGACTGGCCTGGCATATCGGCAACCGGCACACGCCCTGCCAGATCGGCGCGGATCGCCTGCGCATTCGCCGCGACCATGTGATCGAGGCGATGCTGGCGCATCTGGGCGCGGCGTTGACGCCGGTGACTGGCCCCTTCCGCCCCGAGGGCGGGGCCTACGGCAAGGGCCGCACCATGGGTCACGATCACGGCGGGCACGATCACGGCGGGCACGATCACGGCGGTCACGATCACGGCCATACCCATCACAGCCACGCCTGATGCTCACGCCCGCACATCTCACGCTCACCCAATGGCTCTCCCCCGCATTTCCGACCGGGGCGTTCGCCTATTCGCACGGGCTGGAGCATGAGATCGCGACGGGGGTGGTGAGGGACGCGGCCAGCCTCGCGGCGTGGCTGGAGAATATCCTGCGCTATGGCGCGGGCTGGCAGGATGCGGTGCTGCTCAGCCACGCGCTGGAGGGCGGGTGCGACGCGCTTGACGATCTGGCCCGCGCGCTCGCGCCCTGCGCCGAACGGCTGCAAGAGGGGTTGGAACAGGGTGCCGCGTTCGCCCGCACCGTCAATGGCCTCACCGGGCGCGCCCTGCCGCCCCGGATGCTGCCCGTGGCGGTGGGGGAGGCCGCGGCGCCGCTTGATCTGGCCCGTGAGGACGTGATCGCGCTCTACCTGCAAGGCTTTGCCGGGAACCTCGTCACCATCGGTATCCGCCACGTGCCGCTTGGTCAGACCGAGGGGCAAGCCGTCCTCTCACGCCTTGCGCCGCGGATCCATGATCTGGCACATCGCGCCGCCTGCGCGCCGCTCGACACGCTTGGCACCTGCGCCCTTGCGGGCGACCTGGCGGCGCTGCAACATGAGGGGATGGATGTGAGGATTTTCAGGACATGAGCGGCACCCGTATGAACGGCCCGCTGCGGGTGGGTATTGGTGGCCCGGTCGGTGCCGGCAAGACCACGCTGACCGAGGGGCTGGCGCGGGCGCTGGCGCATCGCTGTTCGATGGCGGTGATCACCAACGACATCTATACCCGTGAGGATGCAGAATACCTCATGCGCGCGCAGGTGCTGCCTGCCGACCGTATCCGGGGGGTGGAAACCGGGGGCTGCCCGCATACCGCGATCCGCGAGGATGCCTCTATCAATCTGGCCGCCGTGACCGACCTCAACACCGCCTTTCCCGATCTCGACCTGGTGCTGATCGAGTCGGGCGGCGACAACCTTGCGGCCACCTTCAGCCCGGAACTGGCGGATCTGACGATCTATGTGATTGACACCGCCGCAGGGCAGGACATCCCGCGCAAACGCGGGCCGGGGCTCACGAAATCCGACCTGCTGGTGGTCAACAAGACCGACCTCGCGCCGCATGTGGGCGTCGATCTGGTGCAGCTTGAGGCCGACACGGCGCTGGCGCGGGGGCGGAGGCCCTATGTGCTTGCCAACCTGCGTAACGGCGAGGGTCTCGATCAAATCATCCAGTTCATCCAGTGGGAGGGCGGATTGAGAAAGCCGTGAACCGGGCACGGTGGACTGCTGTCGGCATGGCAGGTTTTGCGCCGGATGACCGTGCACAGCCCCCGGGATGACGCAGGACGGTCTTGCATGTCTGGACAAGCGCTCTGCCTGCGTTAGGCTGCTCCCTGTCAGCCTCGGAGACCCGGAATGCGCACCCTGACCCTTTGCCTTGCCCTTGGCCTGACGACGACACTGCCCGGTGCCGCGCCACAGGCCGCCACGGGCTGCGCGCGCGATGCGATGCTGGTGTTTGATGGCTCGGGCTCGATGGACGAGGTGGGGCATGACGCAACCGCGCCGACCCGAATCGTCGACGCCCGCCGCGCGGTGCGCGCCGCGATGCCGGACATCGCCCCCTATCGCCGGGTCGGCCTGCTGACCTACGGCCCCGGCGGGGCGCATGCCTGCTCAGGGATCGACCTGCGCTTTGCCCCGCGCGCCGATGCGGGGCCCGCCGTCATCGCGGGCATCGAAGCGCTTTCACCCGGCGGCCTTACCCCGCTCGCCGCCTCGGTCGCGGCGGCCGTCGAAGTTCTGGGAGAGGATGGCATCGTCGTTCTGGTGACCGATGGTAACGAGACCTGCGGCGGCACGCCCTGCGCGCTCAGCGCGAATCTGGCCGACACCGCCCCGGGGCTTACCGTGCATGTCATCGGCTTTCGCGTGGTCTATGACCCGTTCTCGTGGAACAGCCCCGAGGCCGGGGACTATGACGGCCAGACCGTGGCCAAATGCCTCGCCGATGCGACCGGAGGGCTGTTCGTCTCGACCGAAACGGTGGACGAATTGGCAGACGCGCTCCGCGTCACGCTTGGATGTCTGGTGGTGGGCGAAGCGCCCCGGCGGATCACCGCGCGAGTGCCGGTCTGATCCGCCGGGGCAGCAATGTTTACGACGGCGCAGGCCACTCGAAGTCAGGGCGCAGCGCCTCGTAGACCGGGCGACCGTCATCCGGCTTCGGCACGCCGCTCGCGGGATCGTAGAAGGCGTGATAGGGGGCCGGGGCAATCTGGTCCTCATAACCCATCAGGTTGGGCACGATGACGCGGATGCGGCTCTGCTTGTCGTCGAGCATGATCGGCGCGCCGCAGGTGCCACAGGTACACAGCTCAAGCGGGCCGTCGGGATTGCTAGCGTTGAACGGCTGGCGCTTGAGACCGGTCTCGTTGTCCACCGCCACATCGCCATGTTTGAAGAACACGACATGGGTGGTGTCCTGCCCGGTGACGCCCTTGCAGACGGAACAGTGACAAGTGTGATTGTCGATCGGGTCGTGATCGGCATGCGTGTGGATGTGATCGCAACCGCCGGAATATTTATGTGACATGGGGTCCTCCCTCAAGGAATGCGCGCCCGGAAGCAGCCCGCCACCCGGCGCAAGAGAGAGAATACCACGGCCCCCTGCCCGCCCGGCAGAGAGACAAAAGACTCGCGTGATAGTGTAACGAAAATCGCCCCGGCCATCACTGACCGGGGCGATTTCAAGCAAGGCAGCGCGGGTGAACCCGATGCCTGCCTTCAGCCTTTTTCTTCGACGATCTGCACCATGTGCGGGATCTTGGCGATCATGCCGCGCACCGCGGGCGTGTCTTCCAGCTCTCGCGTCTTGTGCATCTTGCCCAGTCCCAGCCCGATCAGGGTCTGGCGCTGCTTTTCGGGGCGGCGGATCGGCGAGCCGATCTGCTTGACGACGATGGTTTTTGCCATGTTCCGGTCTCCTTACGCTTCTGCCGCATCGGCAGTAGCCGGCGCTTCGTCACCCCGTTTCAGGATGTCGGCGACCTTCTTGCCACGGCGCTGTGCGACCATGCGCGGGCTGGTCTCTTTCTGGAGACCGTTCAGCGTGGCGCGGATCATGTTATAGGGGTTCTGCGACCCGTTCGACTTGGCGACCACGTCCTGAACGCCCAGCATCTCGAACACGGCGCGCATCGGACCACCGGCAATGATACCGGTACCCTGCGGGGCGGTGCGCATCACGACCTTGCCCGCGCCATGACGGCCTTCCATGTCGTGGTGCAGCGTCCGGCCCTCGCGCAGCGGCACGCGGATCATCGCGCGCTTGGCGGCTTCGGTGGCCTTGCGGATCGCCTCGGGGACTTCCTTGGCTTTACCTTTGCCAAAGCCGACACGGCCTTTTTGGTCGCCAACAACGACCAGAGCGGCAAAGCCGAAGCGCTTGCCCCCTTTTACGGTTTTCGAAACCCGGTTGATCGCAACCAGGCGATCGGCGAATTCCGGCGCTTCGTCGCGATCGCGACCTCCGCGGCGGTTGTCATCTCTTGCCATTCTCGGCGTCCTTTCCATGCGGCACGGCGGGGTGCCTGATATTGCTCAATCCAGGTGAGTCGAAGCTCCCGGATCATCGAGGCGGCCCCGAGGGGGGCCGCCTGCGCTTTAGATTTTCAGACCGGCGTCACGCGCGGCGTCGGCCACGGCCTTGACCCGACCGTGGAACAGGAACCCGCCCCGGTCGAAATAGGCCTCGGTGACACCCGCCTTCTTGGCGCGTTCTGCAATCGTGGCGCCGATCTTGGTGGCGGCCTCGAGGTTGCACTTGCCCACCAGTCCCAGATCCTTTTCGAGGGTCGAGGCGGCGGCGAGCGTCACGCCGTTGACGTCGTCGATCAGCTGCACGCTGATGTTCTTGTTGGAGCGGTGAACGCTCAGGCGCGGACGCCCGGCATTGACCTTGCGGAGTTTGTTCCGAACGCGCAGGCGGCGTTTGAGGAACAGTTTTCTTTTGCTGTATGCCATAGCTCGCGTCCTTACTTCTTCTTGCCTTCCTTCTGGAAGATGTACTCGTCCTTGTAGCGGATCCCTTTGCCCTTGTAGGGCTCGGGCCGCCGCCAGTCGCGGATATTCGCCGCAACCTGACCGACGAGCTGCTTGTCCGTGCCTTCGACCACCAGTTCGGTGGGCTTGGGCGCGGTAACAGTCACACCTTCCGGAACAGCGAAGTCGACGTCATGGCTGAGACCGAGGTTCAGCTTGAGGACGTTGCCCGCCATCTGCGCGCGATAACCCACGCCACGGATTTCCAGTTCTTTCTTGAAGGTTTCATTGGCACCATGCACCAGGTTGGCGATGACCGTGCGGGTCATGCCCCATTGCTGGCGGGCGCGCTTGGATTTGCCACGCGGCAAGACGGTGATCTGAGCATCCTCGATGGTGATGGTCACATCGTCGGTCGCGGTGAAGGATTTGGTGGCCTTCGGGCCCTTCACTTCGAGGGTCTGGCCCGACAGTGTCGCGGTGACACCATTCGGCAGAGCCACGGGTTGTTTTCCGATACGAGACATGTCCGGGTCTCCTTAGAATACCGTGCAGAGCACTTCGCCGCCAACATTGGCTGCGCGCGCGGCTGCATCCGACATCACACCCTTGGGGGTGGAGACAATCGACACGCCGAGGCCCTGACGGACCTGCGGAATGTCCTTGACGCCCAAATAGACGCGACGACCGGGCTTGGAGACCCGCTTCATTTCGCGAATGACAGGGGTGCCCTCGAAATACTTCAGGCTGATTTCGATCTGCGGGTGACCATCGGCCCCCGTGATCTGCTCGTAGCCGCGGATATAGCCTTCTGCCGCCAGAACGTCGAGCACGCGCACGCGCATCTTCGAGGCCGGGGTCAGAACCGTGGACTTACCGCGCATCTGGCTGTTGCGGATACGGGTGAGCATGTCGCCGATAGGATCGTTCATATCTCTGCCCTCCTCACCAGCTCGATTTCACGACGCCGGGCAGTTGCCCGGCAGAGCCCAGATCGCGCAGCGCGATACGGGAAATCTTGAGTTTGCGGTAATACGCATGCGGACGACCGGTCAGCTGGCAGCGGTTGTGCAGCCGGGTCGCCGAGCTGTTGCGCGGCAGTTGCGCAAGCGCGAGGGAGGCGCGGAACCGCTCTTCCATCGGCTTGTCCTGATCGTTGATGACCGCTTTCAGGGCAGCGCGTTTCTTGGCGAAACGGTCCACCAGCTTCTGGCGCTTCTTCTCGCGCTCGATCATTGCTTTCTTAGCCATGTATCTATCCTCCCCCGGCTCAGCTGTTGAAGGGCATGTTGAAAAGCTTCAACAGCGCCTTGGCTTCAGCGTCGGTCTTCGCCGTGGTTGTGATGATGATGTCCATACCCCAGACTTCGTCGACCTTGTCGAAGTTGATTTCGGGGAAAACGATGTGTTCCTTGATGCCCATGGCATAGTTGCCACGCCCATCGAACGACTTGCCTGGCACGCCGCGGAAGTCGCGGATACGGGGCATGGCGATGGTGATCAGGCGATCGAGGAAATCATACATGCGGTCGCCGCGCAGCGTGACCTTGGCCCCCAAGGGCATGTCCTCGCGTACCCGGAACCCGGCGATCGAGTTGCGGGCCTTGGTGACGACGGCGCGCTGACCGGCGATGGCGCTCAGGTCGTCCTGAGCCGATTTCGCCTTCTTGGAGTCGCGCACAGCCTCGGCGCCGCAGCCGATGTTCAGGACGATCTTGTCCAGACGCGGGATCTGCATGTCGTTGGTATAGCCGAACTCTTCCTTCAGAGCGGGCTTGATCACCTCACGGAACTGCGTGCGCAGACGCGGGGTATAGGTTGCTGTATCAAGCATCGATCACGTCCCCCGTGGTCTTGGCAAAACGGACCTTCTTGTCGCCTTCGATCTTGAAGCCGACGCGGGTCGGTTTGCCGTTCTTGTCGACAATGGCCAGGTTGCTCAGGTCGATCGGCATCGCCTTGGGGATGCGGCCGCCCTGGCTGGTCTGGCTCTGACGGGTATGGCGGATCGCCATGTTGACGCCCTCGACCACGGCCTTGCCGGATTTCGGATCAACGCTGGTGATCGTGCCCTTCTGGCCCTTGTCCTTGCCGGCCAGAACGATCACGCTGTCGCCTTTTTTAAGTTTGGCAGCCATCTTACAGCACCTCCGGGGCGAGCGAGATGATTTTCATGAAGTTCTTGGAGCGCAATTCGCGCACGACCGGCCCGAAGATACGGGTGCCGACAGGCTCGCCCGCATTGTTCAGGATGACGGCGGCGTTACGGTCGAACTTGATGGCGGTGCCGTCCTCGCGACGGACCTCCTTGGCGGTGCGCACGACGACGGCCTTGCGGACGTCGCCCTTCTTCACGCGACCGCGCGGAATGGCTTCCTTGACCGAGACGACGATGATGTCGCCCACGGATGCGTATTTACGCTTGGAACCACCCAGAACCTTGATGCACTGAACTCGGCGTGCGCCGGAGTTGTCAGCAACATCCAGATTGGTCTGCATCTGGATCATTTGGTTTCTCCCGACCTATGGGGGGCGATGCAATGCCGTGTCCCCAGGGTTTCGATAATGCCGAAAGGCGGTGCAGGCTTACGCCTTCAGCACCTCCCAACGTTTCGTTTTCGACTTCGGCGCGCATTCGATGATCCGAACGGCATCGCCGACCTTGTAGGCGTTGGTCTCATCGTGAGCCCGGTACTTCTTGGACTTACGGATGGTCTTCTGAAGGACCGGGTGCTTGAAGCGGCGCTCGACCGATACGGTCACCGTCTGGGCGTTGGCGTCAGAGGTCACGACACCTTGAAGAATACGTTTGGGCATCTCAGGGGCTCCTTACTCTGCGGCCGCTTGGGCTTTTTCGTTCAGAATGGTCTTGACGCGCGCCGCGTCGCGGCGGGCCTTGCGCATCTGAGCGGGGTTCTCAAGCTGGCCGGTGGCCGCCTGAAAGCGCAGGTTGAACTGCTGCTTCTTCAGGGTGGTGAGGTCCTCCCGGAGCTGGTCCGGGGTCTTGTCACGCAGTTCCTTGGCGTTCATCGCCTTTTCCTTTCTCAATACACCGGACGGCCCCTGACGGTTGGTTCAGGGTCACCCGAAACCCGGTGGATGACTTGCAAGACACGCGAATCCCCAGGCAGGCCCACGGGTCGCGGATTGGCGCTCTATAAGGGAGGCAGCCGCATAGGGCAAGGGGGAGTTTGGGAAATCGTCCGGCCCGCCCCTGCCACGCCTCGGCACCATGGCAAAAGAAACGGCCCCGGGTCACCCCGAGGCCGCTTCATAATTCGGATCAGATCGCTTATGCGAGCTGCAGGTTCGACGCGCTCTCGCGGCCGTCACGGCCGGATTCGATGTCGAAGGTCACTTTCTGGTCATCGGCCAAGCCGGTGAGGCCTGCGCGCTCGACGGCGCTGATGTGGACGAAAACGTCCTTGCCGCCATTGTCGGGTGCGATAAAGCCGAAGCCTTTAGTGGAATTGAACCATTTTACGGTGCCATTGGCCATGGGTAGTCTCCTGGTGTGGTGCTGCCCGCTTTAGTGCGGCAGTCGCGGCGTGGTCGGTCTGGATCGAGAAACTGACCGCCGGTTTAGAGGAGACAGGTATCGAAAAAGAATAACGTTAGCACGGAGTACATGCGCGCTTTCACGGCATTTTGCAAGGGGCAAGTTCGATATCCGCCGATTTTCCGGCCCCTTTTCGCCCCCTTTTGGCGGTTTCAGGCCCAGGAATAGTTGAAGCTGACGCTGATCCGGTCGTCTTCCGACATGTTCATCGGCACCTCGTGGCGCAGCCATGATTCCCAGAGCAGCACATCGCCCACCTGCGGCCTGGCATAGACAAAGGTCTTAAGATCCTCGCGCGCCTGCTTGCGGCGGGCGGGCGCGGCCATCATCCGGGCAGAGCGCGGATCTTCCAGCTTGAGGGCGCTGGCATCCTCGGGCATCGCCACGTAGGTGGTGCCGGAGATCACGGAATGCGGGTGGATGTGGCTGCCATGGCTGCCGCCCTCGGGCAGGATGTTGATCCAGATATCCTCCAGCTTGAGCGCGCGCCCGTCGAGATCAAACTCGAGATCCTCGGCAAACGCCCCGACATGCGCATTCAGCGCCGTGACCAGATCCGCAAAGATCGGAAACCGCCACGGCAGATCGGTCAGCGAGGCATAGGAGGTGTAGCCGGGATAGCCTTCGGTCTCGCACCACGCCTGCCCCGCCTCGTCATCCTCGGCGATGGAATAGCACGACGCCTCCAACTCCCTGGCATCGATGGCGGGGCCGTGTTCGCTGAGGGCGGCACGGTAGAGGCGGGTCACGAAGAGAGAGCTGATCTGGGGCATGCCGTGTTCCTAGCGCAGCCTCGCGCCAAACGAAAGCCCCCGCGCGATGGCTCGCACGGGGGCAAACCGTAGGGTGGGGTTACACCCCACCGCCCTTACCAGTCCTCGCGGACCACGACCCGGGTCTTGACCGGCAACTTCATTGCGGCGAGGCGCAGGGCCTCCATCGCGACCGCTTCGCCGACGCCGTCGATCTCGAACATAACGCGGCCGGGCTTGACCTTGCAGACCCACCGGTCCACCGAGCCCTTGCCCTTGCCCATGCGGACCTCGATCGGCTTTGCCGTCACCGGAACATCCGGGAAGATCCGGATCCAGACGCGGCCCTGACGCTTCATGTGACGCGTCATGGCACGGCGTGCCGCCTCGATCTGGCGCGCGGTGACACGCTCGGGTTCCGTCGCCTTGAGACCGAAGGAGCCAAAGTTCAGGTCAGAGCCGCCCTTGGCCTCGCCCTTGATCCGGCCCTTGAACTGCTTGCGGAATTTCGTGCGCTTTGGTTGTAGCATCTGTCATTCCTCCTTAACGGCGGCCGCCGGCGCCACGGGGCGCGGGACCATCCTGGAGTTCCTGGGCCTTGCGATCACGCGCACCGGGATCGTGCTCCATGATCTCACCCTTGAAGATCCAGACCTTGATGCCGATGATGCCATAGGCGGTCGTCGCCTCGACATTGGCATAGTCGATATCGGCGCGCAGCGTGTGCAGCGGCACACGCCCCTCGCGATACCATTCGGTTCGGGCGATCTCGGCGCCGCCAAGACGGCCCGCGACGTTGACCCGGATCCCCAGGGCCCCCATGCGCATGGCGTTCTGCACGGCGCGCTTCATCGCACGACGGAAGGACACACGACGCTCAAGCTGCTGCGCGATGCTGTCGCCCACCAGGGCGGCATCGAGCTCGGGCTTGCGCACCTCGACGATGTTGAGATGCAGCTCGCTGTCGGTCATCTTCGCCAGCTTCTTGCGCAGCGTCTCGATATCCGCGCCTTTCTTGCCGATGATCACGCCCGGGCGCGCGGTGTGGATCGTGACGCGGCACTTCTTGTGCGGACGCTCGATGATCACACGGCTGATGCCGGCCTGCTTGCACTCGGTATTGATGAACTCGCGCATGGCGAGATCCTCAAGCAAAAGGTTGCCGTAATCCTTGGTGTCGGCATACCAGCGGCTGTCCCAGGTGCGGTTCACCTGCAGGCGCATGCCAATCGGATTGACTTTGTTACCCATTAGGCTTGCTCCTCAATTTCACGCACCTTGATTGTCAGCTCCGAGAACGGCTTTTTCAGCGCCCCGAACCGGCCACGTGCCCGCGGACGGCCACGCTTCATCACAAGGTTCTTGCCGACATAGGCCTCGGCAACGATCAACTCGTCCACGTCGAGATTGTGGTTGTTCTCGGCATTGGCGATCGCCGATTGCAGGCACTTCTTGACGTCCTCTGCGATCCGCTTGTTCGAGAAGGTCAGATCGGTCAGCGCCCGATCCACCTTCTTGCCCCGGATCATCGCGGCGACGAGGTTGAGTTTCTGCGGGCTCGTGCGCAGCATGCGCAGCTTGGCCATCGCCTCATTATCCGCCACGCGGCGGGGATTCTTATCCTTGCCCATGGCTTATTTCCTCTTCGCTTTCTTGTCCGCCGCATGCCCGTAATAGGTGCGGGTCGGCGAGTATTCACCGAATTTCTGGCCGATCATGTCTTCGCTCACATTCACCGGAATGTGCTTGTGGCCATTGTAGACGCCGAACGTCAGGCCGACAAATTGCGGCAGGATCGTCGAGCGGCGCGACCAGATCTTGATCACTTCGTTGCGCCCCGACTCGCGCGTTGCCTCTGCCTTTTTCAAGACATAGGCATCGACGAAGGGGCCTTTCCATACAGAACGTGCCATGTGTTAGCGGCCCTTCTTCTTGGCGTGACGCGAGCGCAGGATAAGCTTCTGCGACGCCTTGTTCTTGTTGCGGGTGCGCGCGCCCTTGGTGGGCTTGCCCCAGGGCGTGACCGGGTGACGACCACCCGAGGTCCGGCCCTCACCACCACCATGGGGGTGGTCGATCGGGTTCATCACGACACCACGCACCGACGGGCGGATGCCCTTGTGGCGCATGCGGCCCGCTTTCCCGTAATTCTGGTTGCTGTTGTCGGGGTTGCTGACGGCACCGACGGTGGCCATGCATTCCTGACGCACGAGACGCAGCTCGCCCGAGCTGAGGCGGATCTGCGCATAGCCGCCATCGCGGCCGACGAATTGCGCATAGGTGCCAGCGGCGCGTGCGATCTGCCCGCCCTTGCCGGCCTTGAGCTCGATGTTGTGAACGATCGTGCCGATCGGCATGCCCGAGAACGGCATCGCGTTGCCCGGCTTGATATCGGCCTTGGCCGAGGCGATCACCTTGTCGCCGACAGCCAGACGCTGCGGCGCCAGGATATAGGCCTGTTCGCCATCTGCATACTTGATCAGCGCGATGAACGCGGTGCGGTTCGGGTCATATTCGATCCGTTCCACGACTGCCGAGATGTCGAGTTTGGTGCGCTTGAAATCGACGATGCGGTAGAGGCGTTTCGCCCCGCCGCCCTTGCGACGCATCGTGATCCGTCCGGTATTGTTCCGGCCGCCATGCTTGGTCAAACCCTCAGTGAGGGATTTGACCGGACGTCCTTTCCACAGCTCCGAACGGTCGATCAGCACCAGCCCACGCTGGCCCGGCGTCGTCGGCTTATACGACTTGAGTGCCATGCTTTCTGTCTTCCGTTTAGCAAACGCGTGCCCGAAGGCCCGCTATGTAGGGTGGGTTTGTATCCCACCTTGGATTTAGGCCCCCGAAGGTGCCCGGCTCTTCGTTGCCCTTGCGAACAACAGCGAAGCCCCGGACGAATCCGGGGCCTTGCGGATGGGGTCTGATAGGGGAGTGTCCGTGCCCGGTCAAGGGGGTGAGCACATAATCGCGCCATTAGACACAGATCAAGGCCAGCCCGGCCCGACGGGATTAAAATCCGGTCGTTCAATAGCACATACCCGATGGGATGCGCCGCCCGCAATGGCGCATGATCCGTCCGGACAAGGGAGACCACCATGACCAAATCCGCAAAGAAAACCACCGCCAAGCCAGACACCACGGCCCTCACCGCGGCCATGGCCGCCGGGAACCCTGCCGCCCGGATGTGGCTCGACATCATGGCCGAGAGCACCCGCTTCGTCTCCGAGCGCCTGCAAAACGATCTCGAGACCCAAAGGGCCATGCTGCGCTGCCAGAGCCCGGCCGATCTGGTGCAACTGCAATCGGAATTCTTCCGCCGCGCGGTCGAGCAATACACCTCCGAGGCGCAGCGGGTGTTTGACATCATGACCGAGGCCACGGGCGACGCGGTCAAGGACGCCACGACCGGCACCAAGCGGGGGTATGACGATATCCCGATTTGACTGACCTTCGACCGAAATCTCATTCAGTGACAAATATAGCGATCCTCAGAAAGTATTGAATTGGACGCGCTTTATCGCGGTTCACAGCACCTTTTTAACGCGGGAAAGGGGCTTTTGCTGTCGATGCTAAATTTCTACTAATTTCAACTGCTTCTTCGACCGGGGACCGAACCGATTTTCCAAAGTCGAGATTGTCTGGCGACATCACACGAATGAACTCGGCCAACTCTCCGACATTCATGTTAATACCTTCCACAAAGGCTAGCTCGAGCACATCGGCCCTTGCATTATAAAATGCAGCCAATCTTGTATTATAACGAAAAAGGTTAACCAAAATCTGCACAAGAAAAATCATCAACACAATAACTCCGATTCTGAGTGCTGTTGCTTTAGTAAAACTGAACCAATCTTGAGCCTTAACAGGCTGCTGAAGAAGTCAGCCTTGAAGGACGTTATTCTTCCCCCACGGTTTGAAGGTGGCTCTTTGCGACTGCGGACGCCGGGTCGGGTTT
>NZ_JBRJGR010000009.1:0-138531 GCF_053628595.1 Roseovarius sp. MBR-154 | reverse complement strand
GCCTGCACGAATTGCTCCCGTGGAACTGGAAGCCGGCAGACAAAACGGAAAGCTCCGTCAAGGCCGCATAGCCGCGGTGCTCGCCGCATGCTTACACTTTAACTTCAAGGCGTTCACCTGTGTTGCAATCAATGCGCACCACCCGGTCGCGTTCGCGTGCGCTTGACCAGATTGCGCCGTTGTCGGCCGCGACGCCATGAAGGTCGCCGCCAATTTCGAACGTATCAAGAGTTTCGCCATTGTCGGGATCGACTATGGAAACCCTGCCGGTATCAGACTCGCTGACAATCAGTTGACGGGCTTTTGCAAGCAGCAGCATGTGCTTGGGTGGGCCTTGCAATTTGAAGCTCCGAGTTACGATCCCGTCGTCTGGATCGAGTTCGCTGATTGTGTTGTTTCCCGCATTCGAAACGAAGAATCTCCCAGTCTCCGGATCCGCAACCACATATTCGGGGATCGGTCCCGTAGCGATTGTGCCCGTTACGTCGCCGCTGTCGAGGTCTATCAACGATACGGCATCAAGGCCGGGATGCGTCACTGCCGCAAAGCGCTCATCTATAGAAATGCCAACATGGTGAACAATGCCGGGCACTTCGGTGCGGCGCAGTATTTTGTGGCTGTCGGCATCGACCAAGGTGACCAGACTCGCCGCGGTTGGCTCAGCCATTTCTCCGCCGCCGTGATGGGCTTCGTGATCTTCCTCGGAAACTTGGGAGGGCTTGGCCATCTTATCGCCTCGGGTCTCCGAAAGACTGCCGGCCACCAGAATGCCCCGTTTTGGTGCGCCTGCCAGCCCGTGAACATTGTCAAGCCCTTCTATGCGGCCCGCCACCTCGTAATTTTCGTCCAGATGAAGAACCGTTCCGAGCTCTCCCTCAGGAATGTAGACATCGGCTATTGCAGCGCTGCTAGCCACTAATGCAGCCCCAATAGTCATGAGCGGAGTTCTCATAAGATCGTTTCCTCTTTCGGACTTAGCTTTTCTGTGTCGGCGTTGATCCCAGTATGCCGCTAAGACGGGCGCGCAGTGTTGATCGTGCGCCATTCGAACGGAGCCAATGCTTGGAAGACATCATGGTCATTATCCGCTCGATGTCGGCCCTGACTGCGGCGCATATCAAGCGCCGCAGCCATTTCCCACTTGCAGACACGATGGCTCTCGATTTTCAGCCAGAGCGGCTGTTCGGTAGCCTCATTGGCCTCTCTGCGGATTGCCAAAACGCTCTTCGAACATGCTCTTGAACTCTGATGCCGCCTCCATGTGCGCTTCCATTTCCGCGCGCGTGACCTTGCCGTCATCGTTCTGGTCTGCGTGATCGAAATGTCCGCGCATCGTGTCATTCATGTGAACATTGTTGTCGCGGTCGGGCAGTTCGTGATGCCCGGTTACATACCCCATGTCTGCGAGTGCGGCTCCGCCGAGCGCTGTGGAAAACAAGGTTGCGAGGATAAGTGTTGTGTTGCGTTTCATAGAATGCCTCCTTTTGGCTTTTTGCCTGACAAACATGGCAAATCGGATGTGCTATGCAACGGGCTCATGGAGTGGTCGTGTAACGTTCTGTCGCAAAACCCCAACTGGTTACATTTGGTGACAGATTTCCGCGGCAAGCGGCGCTTTATCCTGTAAATGCAGCTGAGGACGAAGGTGTTATTTTTTGACGTTGGGACTACCCATGACACCAGTTGCGACTTTGAAGATTGTCTTTGCCATGGTGCTTTGGGCGTTGTGTTTTCCCGTCATCGTGGCCGGACTCGAATACTCGCCCCACCTGACCTTCGCAGCTATGAGGGCGGCCCTGGCAGGCATTATTCTTACGCTTTTGGCGCTTGTCCTGGGTCGACCCTTTCCGCGCGGATGGCGGGTTTGGATGACGCTTTCAGGAGTTGGCCTAGGTGCGACAAGTCTCGGCTTTCTTGGGATGTTTCATGCGGCAGAGTTCGTCTCGCCCGGTCTTGCTACAGTGATAGCGAATACACAACCTCTCCTGGCAGCTGTTCTCGCGGCGCTTTGGCTGGGAGAAAAGTTGTCTATCCTAGGTAGCTCGGGTTTGTTCGCGGGCTTCGCGGGAATCGTGCTGATTGCGTTGCCAGATTTCCTTGCGGAACGAAACGAGAGTTATGCAATTGGCGTTCTCTACATCATTCTTGCAGCCGCGGGCGTTACGTTCAGCAACGTCATGATAAAATCCATTGCTGGAAAGGTTGATAGCCTTTCGGCGATGGGATTGCAGATGCTGTTGGGTAGCGTACCACTGGCCATTGCGGCTTTGGTCACGGAGGAGCCTACCACAATAAATTGGACGTTCACGTTTATAGCTTCACTTCTTGCCTTGGCCTTGGCAGGTTCCGCTCTTGTTTATTGGTTATGGTTTACGGCGCTTGAAACGGTTCCCTTGAACCGGGCCAACGCCTTCAGCTTTCTCATTCCAGTCTTCGGGTTGACCTTGGGTTTCGTGATCTATGGCGAGCGTTTATCGCCGTTGCAGATCATCGGGATCGTTATGATATTCTTGGGTATAGCGCTAGTTCACCGGCGGAAAGCGATGCTTGGAAATGAAGTTGATAGCGAGCGGCCAGCATCTCAATCAGGAGGCGGCGAAGTATGACGGGCACAGAAAATAATTCGTGCGGAGTCACGCATGACCACGACACAGCCAGAATGGCGCTTTCAGAAGGCAGGTAGGCTTTTGGGGGCTTTCTGATGTGCCGTTTGGGCAACAAAGCGGATGCCGAGGATGTTTTGCAGGAATTCTGCGTCCGCGTGCTTACGCGCAAGGAGCACTTGCGCGATGTGGAGCGGGTGGGTTCTTGGCTCTACGCGATATTGCGTTCGACGATGAACGATCATTTCCGCAAGGCGGCACGTCGGGGGCGCCTGACCGAAGCATATGGCGGAGAACCCGAGGAACTAGCTCATGATGCCCCCGAACAGATGGCGCAATTTTGCCGTTGCGTGAACGGTCTGATATCCACCTTGCGCGATTCGGATGCCGATCTGATCCGTCGGATCGACTTCGGCGAGGAGGACCGCGCCGCTGTTGCCACCGACATAGGCCTTACGCGGAACGCGCTTGGAGTACGGCTTCACCGAGCCCGCATGGCCTTACGTGATGCGTTGACGGGCCATTGTGGAAAGTGCTGCAAGACAGGATGGGACGATTGCTACTGCCCTCCGATCGGATGTGAAAGCCCAGAAGACGAGATGCATTGTGCTCCAAGGGACTTAGCCAAATAGGCGAGTACTGACTCGACTACTTGTAATGGTTTACGTCAGGGAGCGTCCACTCCTGTGAAAAGCCCGTTTTCGGGCACCACGACGGGAGACCCCGAAATGATATACCGAGGGGGTATATGTCGGATCCGGCAACGCCCGAGCGTCTCGTCACCTGGGAGGAAATGCTTGGCCTTGTTCAGGGTTTGAGTCGCACATGCGCCGCGAGTTCGCGCCATGTCGATGCGCCGATTTCACAGGAACTGTTTCTGCGGGTAGGAGGCGAAGTCCGGACCTTGGTTGAAGCCGCGATGCTTCTGGGCCTCTGGTCCATAGACGGCGCGTATCTCTCTGCCGGATTACGTCGCGACATAGCGACCGAACTTGTGAGCTGCTGCTGAATTTCCAGACGTCGTAACAGAATTTTGCAGACCACAAGAGCGATTCAAAGCCGCCAGATTGACGCCTTGGCAGCTAAGAAACAGGGCCGCCACGAGGCCTCTGATTGTCGCGGAACCGACCAAAGGCAAGCGAAGGAGAGCACGATGCCCTTTTACAACAAACTGCTGACCGTGTAGAAGCTACCAACCGACGCGACTTTCTTTACTATACAACCGCAGCAGCAGGAACAGTTGCCGGAGGGGCCGCGGTCTGGCCATTGGTCGATTCCATGAACCCCTCGGCCGATGTGATCAGTCAGTCAACGATTGCCGTAGATTTGACCGGCGTACAATTGGGGACGCGGATAACCGTTAAATGGGCTGGCAAGCCAGTCTTCATTTGGCGTCGCACGCCTGAGACCGTCGCAAAGGCAAGGGCCACACTGCTTGATGATCTTCCTGATCCGATTGATGACAGCGAGGGGGATCCCAATATCAGTGAACCCTTGCCTGCCCTTGACGGGAACCGAGCGGCCGATGAAGCTGGCGAGTGGTTGATCGTGATAGGCATCTGCACGCACCTTGGCTGTGTGCCGATCGGTCAAGATGGGTCCAGCGTTGGAGAATTCGGCGGGTGGTTCTGTCCGTGTCACGGATCGCATTACGATCTATCAGGCCGAATTCGAAAAGGTCCCGCACCGCGCAACCTCGATTTTCCGCCTTATAGTCTCGGGTCCGATCTGCTGCTGAAGGTTGGAATTGCATGATCTAGCAGAAAATACGCGAAATCTACAGTTTTCCCTGTAATGGAAGGTCGTGGTGGGCGTCTCCGATCTGAAACCTTAATTGAAGGAGGCCTAAATGGACCAGAAAACCACCCAAAGCGAAAACTCTCAAACCGAAAGCCCAAAATCTGGCGGGTGCTGTGGCAGTAATTCCGTCACCTTGGCCGCCGATGTCAAGCCCGTGGCCCGGGCGACTGCTTCACGGTCCAAGGGATGCTGTTGCAGCAAAACCTGAAGCTAATCGCGAAGAAACCTTACATGGCGAGAAGGTCAGGCCAGTAATTCGGCAATGAAAGGAGATCACAGTCATGATTACGCTAAGCGCAATTGTAGGGCTCTCTACCCTGCTTCTAATCCACTCATCTCGCTCGCTGCGAAATAGCGAAATTGCCATCCCGATTTTCCTCGACCGGCATCCTAAAACGGCCGATTTCCTCGAGGGTTATTGCGACAAAACGATACAGAAAACCTCGTGACACTCGCGCGTCTGTGGGTGCATCCACCTCTATAACAGGATCGCTCCAAGTGGTTTGAAAGGAGAAATCATGTCGGATTTCGCATCTATTCGCATTGTTCCCATAGGCATGGCGCTTGGGACCCTGCTGGCGGTCAGCTTCCTGCTGTGCGTTGTCTTCGGCCTCGTGTTTCCCGGTGCCACAATGTATCAGGCTTGGCTGCCGCTGCTGCCCGGCGTGACCTGGATCAGCTGGTCCAGCGCCGTTTTGGGCTTGGTCGAGAGCTTTGCCTATGGCTGGTATATCGCCGTGATCTTCGTGCCGACATTCAATTTCTTTTCGGCAAAGAAAGGAGCGTGAAGTGCCGATATTGTCCGACCCGCCCCGGCATCGACTGCAACCGAGGAACGGGGCGGCGCGGCAGATGGAAAAGCTGAAAGACACGCCTGTCTGAATACGGGTCAGCGAAGACACCTGATTTCCGCCGGGCGCCGGCACATTTTCGAGTTCTCGGTCCGGCGATAGACAGCATCTCGCCGGAACGGGACAGGAAAGGACGCAAGATGAACGACAGCAAAAGCCAACCAGCCAGGAAGACCGAAGGCCACGAAACCTTGGACACAGTTCCGGAAGGCTACGCCGGGACGGTCTACACCTGCCCGATGCACCCCGAGATACGCAGCACGGAAGAAGGTAGTTGCCCGAAATGCGGCATGTTCCTGGCCCCCGAGGGCGAGTCCATGGACCACGCCCACCACGGCCATGATCACTCCGGTCACAGTCACGCCCACGGGGCCGCGACCGTGGGGGTCAAGGGGGGTGAATACGACACCGTGCCCGAAGGCTACACCGGAACGATTTACACCTGCCCGATGCACGCCGAAGTTAGGCATCCCGGCCCCGGCTCCTGTCCGATCTGCGGTATGGGGCTGGAGCCCGAGACCGTCAGCGCAGAGGACGAAGGCCCTAACCCCGAACTGGTCGATTTCACCCGGCGGTTCTGGGTCGGTGCCGTTCTGACCATCCCGGTCCTGGTCCTCGCGATGGGGCCGTTCGTCGGTTTCACCTATTTCATGGAATTGCTGGGCGAACGGACATCTCTCTGGCTGGAACTTGTCTTGTCGACGCCGGTGATTTTGTGGTCGGGCTGGCCGTTCTTCGTGCGCGGTTACCACTCCTTCCGAACGATGAACCTGAACATGTTCAGTCTGATCGGGATGGGCGTGGGCGCGGCCTACATATTCAGTATCCTTGCGGTCATTGCGCCCCAGATATTCCCAGCGGGTTTCCGCGATGAGAACGGCAATGTCGGTGTCTACTTCGAGGCCGCCGCCGTGATCGTCACGCTGGTTCTTCTGGGGCAGGTCATGGAACTGCGCGCCCGCGAAGGTACCGGAAAGGCGATTCGCGCCCTCTTGGACATGGCTGCGAAGACAGCGGTGGTGATCCGCCCCGATGGAACCGAGGAAGAGATCGAGCTCGACCAGGTGCAACTGGGCGATCACCTGCGTGTCCGGCCCGGCGACAAGGTGCCGGTCGATGGGGTCGTCGTCGAAGGGCGCTCCTCGGTGGACGAGTCGATGATCAGCGGCGAGCCTGTTCCCGTCGAGAAAGTCGCCGGCGAACCCGTTACCGGCGCCACGATCAACGGCACCGGCAGCCTCGTGATCGAAGCCACGCGCGTCGGCGCTGACACGATGCTCAGCCAGATCGTGCAGATGGTCGCCGATGCGCAGCGCAGCCGCGCGCCGATCCAGAAATATGCCGATCAGGTGGCAGGCATGTTCGTGCCGGCTGTCATAGCGGTCGCCATCGTGTCTTTCGTCGTCTGGTCGATCTGGGGACCGGACCCGGCCATGGCCTATGGCCTTGTTTCGGCGGTGGCGGTGCTCATCATCGCGTGCCCCTGCGCGCTTGGCCTTGCCACGCCGATGTCGATCATGACCGCGACGGGTACGGGGGCGCAGTTGGGTGTGCTGATCAAGAACGCCGAAGCACTGGAACGGTTCGAGAAGATCGACACACTGATCGTGGACAAGACGGGAACCCTGACCGAAGGCAAGCCCAGGCTGGTGGCGGTATTGCCCGAAGACGGCCATGACGAGGCCGAGGTGCTGCGTCTCGCCGCTTCGCTCGAACGTGGGTCGGAACACCCACTGGCCGAGGCTATCGTGCGTGGTGCAGAGGAACGCGGCGTGGATTTCGCAAAGGCCGAGGATTTCGAGGCGGTGACCGGTAAGGGCGTCAAGGGCCGCGTCGATGGCAAGGCCGTCGCCTTGGGTAATGCGGCGCTGATCCGAGACATGGGGCTGGACAGCGGTGCGCTGGTGGATGCCGCCAATGCGCGGCGCGACGAGGGTGAGACCGTCATGTTCATCGTGTTCGACAGCACGATCGCCGGGCTCGTCTGCGTGGCCGACCCGGTGAAGGAGACCACGCCCACCGCCCTCAAGGCGCTGCACGAACTGGGGTTCCGCATCATCATGGCCACCGGCGATAACGAGCGCACCGCGCTGGCCGTCGCGAACCGCCTTGGCATTGACGAAATCCGCGCCGATGTCCTTCCCGAGGACAAGGCTCGGATCATCAGGGAATTGCAGGAGCAGGGTCGGAAAGTCGCGATGGCGGGCGATGGGGTCAATGATGCCCCGGCGCTGGCACAGGCCGATGTCGGCATTGCCATGGGCACCGGCGCAGACGTCGCTATCGAGAGCGCGGGCTTCACTCTGGTCAAAGGCAACCTGGACGGCATCGTGCGCGCCCGAAAGCTGAGCCAGGCCACGATGCGCAACATCCGCCAGAACCTGTTCTTCGCGCTGATCTACAACGCCTCGGGCGTGCCGATCGCCGCGGGCGTGCTCTACCCATTCTTGGGTATCCTGATCGGACCGATCTTCGCCGCCTTTGCCATGAGCGCGTCTTCACTATCGGTCGTTGTGAACTCGCTTCGGCTGCGGCGACTGAAATTCTGAACCGCTTATCGCGGACAATTCCACCATTCAACCTGAGTAGGGCCAGACCAAATGACAGAGCAGCATCATGATCAGGACAATCATCACGACAATCGCGAAAAGGGTTTCTGGAAGTCCCGCACGGGCATCTACCTCTTGATTGCTCTCGGGATCGGTGCGGCCCTACTCGCGTTCGAACACCGTGTCCACATTTTCGGAGGCAACGGGTTTCTCGCGCTGCTCCTTCTGGGATGTGTTGTAATGCATGTTTTCATGCACGGTGGCCACGGTGGTCATGGTGGGGGTGACAAGTCATGATGCACGAACCTGGTTATGGGCTATGGTTTTTTGCCCTGCTGAATGCGGCCATTTTCATCATGTTTGCATTCAGCTTCTTCAAGCCGCAAACGGCGCGCGACTGGCGCAGTTTCGGGGCCTTCAGTGCGTTTCTAGTGGCGTTGTTTGCTGAGATGTACGGCTTCCCTCTCACGATTTTCCTGTTGTCCGGCTGGTTGCAAACGACCTACCCGGGAATTGACTGGTTTTCGCACGACGCCGGACATTTGCCGGAAATGCTCTTCGGTTGGCAGGCAAACCCGCATTTCGGCCCGTTTCACATCCTCAGTTTCGTCTTCATCGGTCTCGGCTTCTGGATGATCTCAGCCGCATGGCGCGTGCTCTATCATGCCCAAAGGAGCGGAAGGCTGGCCACCAGCGGTCCCTATGCGCGCGTGCGTCATCCGCAATATGTCGGCTTCGTTCTGGTTTTAACCGGCTTTCTGGTCCAGTGGCCCACACTGCTAACACTGGCAATGTATCCGGTGCTTATCTGGATGTATGTGCGGCTGGCCCGCGCGGAAGAGCGCGAGACACGGGCCGCGTTCGGAAAGGAATTCGACGCCTACGCAGCCAGTGTACCTGCCTTCGTTCCGGCACTGAGACCCACGCAAGACTCCACTCAATGAACACGGAGGGAGAAAACCGATGAGTGATCTGAACACCCATTCGAAGCCCGAGGCAGATGGCATGGCGGCACGGTTTCCCACCGCCTATTCCATCCTGTTCGGGCTCATCATTGTTGTCGCGGCGCTGACCTGGATTATCCCTGCGGGCCAGTATGACCGGGCCATGAACGAAGAGGTCGGACGCGAGATCGCGGTGCCGGGCACCTATCAGACGGTCGAGCCCAATCCGCAGGGTTTCGTCGATGTGATGCTTGCGCCCGTCGCCGGGTTCTACGATCCGGACAGCTATGCGGCCAATGCGATCGACGTTGCGTTGTTTGTGCTCCTGCTCGGCGGGTTTCTGGGTGTGGTGAACGCCACCAAAGCCATCGATACTGGTATCCAAACAGCCATGGGGCGCATGAAGGGGCGCGAGATCTGGATGATCCCGATCCTGATGTCACTGTTCGCCGTGGGCGGCACGACCTATGGTATGGCCGAGGAAACACTGGCCTTTTATGCGCTGCTGATCCCGGTAGTCATAGCCGCGGGATTTGACGCCGTTACCGGCGTCGCGATCATCCTGATCGGGGCGGGCATCGGCACCCTCGGCTCCACGATCAACCCGTTTGCAACCGTAATCGCATCTAACGCGGCGGGGATACCCTTTACCCAGGGCATGGCGTTGCGGCTGGTCATCCTGATCGGCGGGCTTCTGACATGCATCGCCTACGTGATGCGCTACGCCTCAAAGGTGAAGGCCGATCCGTCCCGCTCGGTGGTCGCCAAGCAGCACGATGCACATCGTCGGATATTTCTGGGCGCTGACGATGCCGAATTCACCGAACCGAAGCTGACAGGAACTCAGAAGCTGGTGCTGGTCCTTTTCTTCGCCACCTTCGCGGTGATGATCTGGGGAGTGTCGAGCCAGGGTTGGTGGATGGCACGGATGGGGGCGCTCTTCTTCGGCATGGCCATCGTCGTAGGCCTGGTCGCGCGGATGGGGGAGAAGAAACTGACCTCTGCTTTTGTGGACGGGGCGAAAGACCTGCTTGGCGTGGCGCTGGTGATCGGCTTGGCGCGCGGAATCGTTGTGATCATGGAACAGGGCCTGATCGCCGACACCATCCTCAACAGCGCTGCAGAAACGTTGGGTGGCCTATCCGAGATAGCCTTCATAAATCTGATGCTCTGGATCGAGATCGGGATGAGCTTTCTGGTGCCGTCCTCTTCGGGGCTCGCGGTCCTGTCGATGCCAATTCTGGCCCCGCTGGGGGATTTTGCCAGCGTCAGCCGTGATCTTGTGGTGACAGCATATCAATCGGCGAGCGGCCTTGTGAATCTGATCACGCCGACCTCGGCCGTCGTCATTGGCGGTCTGGCGATCGGCCGCGTATCCTTCGACCGCTGGGTGGTGTTCGTCTGGCCGCTTCTGCTGATGCTCGCGATTTTCATCATGGCCGCGCTCAGCGTTGCCGCGACCCTCTGATCCAAAGGAAAATATCAATGACAGATCATGCCCTTGGCGTAAATTCTGAAACCGGCAAGCTGCGGCAGGTTATCGTCTCGCCACCCGGCCTAGCCCATCGGCGCCTGACCCCAGACAATCGCGAGGAACTGCTGTTCGACGATGTGTTCTGGGTCAAGCAGGCGATCCGCGATCACGATGTCTTCGCGGCGATCATGCGCGAGAGGGGGGTCGAGGTTCTGGACGCCATGACCCTGCTGGCCGAGACTCTGGACGTCGAAGACGCGCGGGCCTGGATTTTGGACCACCGCATCACTCGTAACGATGTGGGGGTCGGCATGCGTGACGACCTGCGCGCCTGGATGGAAGAATTGCCCGGAGAAGAACTTGCTCGCTACCTCGTTGGCGGGTTCACGGTAGATGATCTACCCTTCACCCCTTCAGGCATGTTCGGTAGCTATCTAGGGCAGCACGGTTTTGTGCTCCCGCCACTACCGAATTTCATCTTCACACGCGACAACTCTGCCTGGGTCTATGGCGGCGTGTCACTGAACCCTATGCATTTCGCGGCACGCCGACCCGAGACGCTGCTCATGGCCGCCGTCTACCGGTTCCATCCGACATTCACGGATCGGGTGCGGGTCTGGTTCGGTGATCCGACGCGGGATTTCGGTGCGGCCACGCTGGAGGGCGGGGATATCATGCCGATCGGGCACGGCGTGGTCATGGTCGGTATGGGCGAACGCTCGACGCCCCAGGCTGTCGGACAGCTTGCCGAGGCATTATTCGCCAGCGGCGACGTGCAGCGCGTCATCGCCTGTCAGATGCCGCGGTCGCGCGCGGCGATGCATCTTGATACCGTTTTTACCCATTGCGGGGGGGATGTCGTGACCACGTTCAAGGAAGTGGCTGACGCGATCACCTGCTATGACCTGCGCCCCGGCGAAGGAAAGGCGCCGCTCGATATCCGGCGGGATGCCCGGCACCTGTTCGAGATCACGGCCGAAATCCTGGGCTTCAAGCGCCTGAACCTCGTTCCCACGGGCGGCAGCGACCTGGCCGAGCAGTCGCGCGAGCAGTGGAACGACGGCAACAACGTGCTGGCACTCTCGCCGGGGGTCGTCATCGGCTACGATCGCAACGACGATACCAATGCCGCACTCGAAAAGGCCGGCATCGAGGTGCTGGCCATTCCCGGGGCCGAGCTTGGCCGGGGGCGTGGCGGCAGCCACTGCATGAGTTGCCCCACCATTCGGGACCCTATCTGACGAAAGGAGACCCCATGTCCTACAATCTGCGAAACCGCCATTTCCTGACGCTGCGCGATTTCAGCTCTCAGGAGATCGCCTTTTTGCTGAAGCTCTCAGCCGATCTCAAGGCCGCCAAATACGGCGGCTACGAGGTCCCGCGCCTGACCGGCAAGGAAATCGCGCTCATCTTCGAAAAGGACAGCACCCGCACCCGCGTGGGCTTCGAGGTTGCGGCCCACGATCAGGGCGCGCATGTCACCTATCTTGGTCCTTCTGGGTCGCATCTGGGCAGGAAGGAAACCGTGAAGGATACCGCCCGCGTTCTGGGGCGGGTCTATGACGCGATCGAATATCGCGGTTTCGGCCAGCCCATTGTCGAGACACTCGCGAGATATGCCGGCGTGCCGGTCTACAACGGGCTGACGGACGAGTTCCACCCGACGCAGATCCTCGCGGATTTCCTGACCATGCAGGAGCACTCGGACAAGCCGCTGGGTCAGGTCGCCTTTGCCTTTCTGGGCGACGTGGGCAACAACATGGGCGACAGCCTGCTGATCGGTGCGGCCAAGATGGGCATGGATGTGCGTTTGTGTGCGCCGGAAAACCTCTGGCCAACGGAAGCAATACGCAGCGAGGCCACAGAAATTGCTGATCGAACCGGTGCTCGGCTAATGCTGACCGATGCGGTAGACGACGCTACGCAGGGCGTCGACTTCATTTACACTGATGTTTGGGTCTCAATGGGCGAACCAAAAGAAAAATGGGCTGAGCGAATAGAACTGCTCAAACCTTACCAGGTGACAAAGCAGGTAATGGCGCAAACCGGCAATCCGCACACCAAATTCATGCATTGCCTACCGGCGTTCCACAATGCCGAGACCGAGCTTGGTGCCGAAATCGCCAGCCAATTCGACATCACGGCGATGGAAGTCACCGAGGAGGTGTTCGAAAGCCCGGCCTCCATCGTCTTCGACCAGGCCGAGAACCGGCTCCACACCATCAAGGCAGTCCTCGTCGCCACGCTGGGAAACTAGCCCATGCTTGTCGTTGCAGCCCTCGGGGGAAATGCCCTTCTGCGCCGTGGCGAACCTCTGACCGCGGAGACCCAACGCACCAACGTCGCCACCGCGGCCGCATCGCTGGCACAGATCATCGAGGCCGGCCACCAACTGGTTGTCACTCATGGCAACGGGCCGCAAATCGGCCTGTTGGCACTTCAGGGTGCCGCCTACAAACCCGATGAGGTGTTCCCGCTGGATGTGCTGGGGGCGGAAACCGACGGCATGATCGGCTATCTCATAGAGCAGGAGCTCGAGAACGCCCTGGGCCATGACCGCCCGGTCGCGACACTGCTGACCCAGGTCGAGGTCGACCCCAAAGACCCTGCCTTCGCCAGACCGACCAAGTTCATCGGCCCGGTCTATGACAAGGCCGAAGCCGAACGGCTTGCGCAGGCGCGGAGTTGGAGCATCGCCGCGGATGGTGCGCACTGGCGGCGTGTCGTCCCCTCACCAATGCCGATGGACATTCCGGATTTGCGGGTGCTTCAGCTCCTGCTCGAGCAGGATGTGACGCTGATCTGTGCAGGTGGCGGCGGCATTCCGGTCGTCCGTCGGCCGGACGGATCGCTGATCGGGATCGAGGCGGTGATCGACAAGGATCACGCGACAGCCCTTCTGGCGCACAAGCTGAACGCCGACGCGCTGTTGCTGCTGACGGATGTCGAGGCCGTGTTTCGCGATTTCGGCACCGAGGCGCAATCGGCCATCGACAGGATAACGCCGGAAGACGCCGGGCATCTCGATCTGCCCGACGGGTCGATGGCACCCAAGGTGGCCGCCGCCGCGACTTTTGTCTCGGGCCGAAACCGTTTCGCCTGCGTCGGCCGCCTGGAGGATGCGCTTGCCATGCTGCAAGGCCGCGCAGGGACGATGATCGCCGAGGCGGACTGAGGGCGAACACAGCACCACCGGCGGGGTGGCGGGCGGCTGGGGCAGCCGCGCCCCGAGCCAACACCGACACCGGCCGACCGGAAGGTCAGGCGGTTCGGTCCACCCTCTGCGCGGCGTTCCGTGTCGGCGGTCTGAAAGCCCACCAGATCAGTCCCAACCCGATCAGGACCATCGGAAAAGACAACGCCTGCCCCATGGTCAGACCCCAGTCTCCGAAATGCAGAGCATGCCCAACTGGGTTTCCCACGCTCACGAACTGCATGTCCGGTTGCCTGAAGAACTCGACGAAGGCCCTGGACAGGCCGTAGGCGACAAGGAATATTCCCGTAAGGGCGCCGGGCCTTTTTAGCCAACCTTTTCGCCATGCCAGAACCAGCAGCAGGATGCCCAGCACCAAGCCTTCGAGAAGCGCCTCGTAGAGCTGTGAGGGATGCCTTGCGCACAGTCCTTCAACCCCCGGGCAGGCCTGGGCCATATCGCCGGGAAAGATCACGCCCCAGGGCATCTGCGTCGGACGTCCCCAAAGCTCGTTGTTGGTGAAATTGGCGAGGCGCCCGAGAAAGAGGCCCGGAGGTGTCGCAAGCGCAAGAAGGTCTGCCGTACCAAGCATCGGGCTCTTTTCCCGAATGCAGAATGCAATCGCCGCGATCGCTACGCCAAGAAAGCCGCCATGGAACGACATGCCGCCCTGCCAGACCATCAGGATTTCCAGGGGGTTTTGCAGGTAGTATTGCGGCTGGTATAACAGGACGAAGCCGAGGCGCCCGCCAAGAATCACCCCCAGTATCACCCATGTCAGAAAGTCTTCGAGCTGCTTCGCGGTCATTGGCGGTCCCGACTCCGGCCACAGCGCAGCCCGCCTGACCGCCCGGACGCAAAGCCGCCAACCGATGAGGATACCTACGATATAGGCCAACGCATACCAGCGCAGCGCGAGGTGAAAGCCACCGATATCGACCGAAAAAAGTTCGGTGCCGATATCCGGGAACGGGATAGCAGCGGTCAGCATGTCTTGTCCTTCTAGGTTTTAGCGTGAGAGTCATGGTGGGCATCGCCGTCCCGCAGGTGGCGCAGGTAGAACCGTTCAAAGGCGAAGACAGCTGCCATCAACACGAGGGAGATTACTACGATCAGCGGGTCGCTTTGCCATTTCAGCACCGCGAAGGCCGACAGCACGACGATATCCAGGGTGATCGCTGTCACCAGGACGGCCCCCGCGGCGCCGATCTCGTGCCGGAGATGGCGGAACACGCCCCAGTGAATGATGATGTCCATGACAAGGTAGAAGAACGCCCCCAGCGACGCGATCCGGCTTAGGTCGAAAAATACGGTCAGGAAGCCCGCGATCACCACCGTGTAGATAAGGGTGTGATCGCGGATCGCACCCTTCATTCCGAAATGGCTGTGAGGGATCAGCTTCATGTCCGTCAGCATGGCCAGCATGCGTGACACCGCGAAGATGCTCGCGATCAGACCCGAGGACGTGGCGACGATCGCCAGAAGAACCGTCAGGTAAAAGCCCGTCCGGCCCAAGGTCGGCCCTGCGGCCTCGGCCAGCGCATAGTCCTTGGCCGCGATGATCTCCTCCAGGGTCAGGCTGGAGCCGACGGCGAAGGCGACCAGAAGGTAGACGATCACACAGATGCCGATGGAGGCGATGATCGCCCGGCCGACATTGCGGTTTGGGTCGGTCACTTCCGCCCCGCTGTTGGTGATCGTGGTGAACCCCTTGAAGGCCAGGATCGACAGGGCTACGGAGGCGACGAAACCGCCGATCTGTGTCGATTGACCGTCCGTCGCCGCCTCGAACGAGACGCCACCCGCCCAGAGCGCGGCCGCGCCGAACAACGCGATGCCGCCGACCTTCAGGATGGCCATGACGATGGAGAACAGGCCAACGGATCGGTTGCCTGCCGCGTTGATGAAATAGGAAAAGACGATCAGCCCTACGCCGAGGGCCGGCACGGCCCATCCCGTTCGCTTGAGCCCCATGCCTTCCAGCAGGTAGGTGGCGAAGGTCCGTGCCACCAAGCTTTCGTTGATGACCATTGACAACGCCATCAGAAGCGCGGCGGCCGCGGCGATGGTCGTGGGGCCATAGGCCTTTTGCAGGATCATCGCAATGCCGCCGGCCGAGGGGTAGGCATTTGACATCTTGACATAGGTGTAGGCACTGAACGCGGTGACGAGCGCACCCGCGATGAACGACAGCGGAAAGAGCGGTCCGGCAAGCTGCGCGATCTGCCCGGTCAGCGCGAAGATGCCCGCTCCGATCATCACGCCCGTGCCCATCGCAATCGCGCCAGCCAGTGTGATGCTGTTCGCCTTGTATTCCGACTTCATTTCAATGCCTCCGCCTGATCATGGGTATCGCCGGATCGGGCCGACGGCCTCGCGCCGCGCGCGCGCCAGCACATGTCACAAACCGGATCACCGGCCGAGAGCGTCCTGGGCCTGCGGTAGTGTCCCCGCCGGCCGTCGCCGGCGATGATATCCGCGCCGGGCCAGTCATAGAGGCACCAGCTCTGTCGGAACGCCTCCAGCAGTTCGGGGTCCGCGCGGCGCGTCGCCACCTTGCGCGCGAAACTCTGCGGAGGACAATGGGTGAAATGCGTTTGCAGGTCGTCACCCTCCCGGAAGACGCGCGTTTCGTAGCCGGGTGCGCCGACCGGGCGGAACGGAAAAACCAGCAGGGTTCGAATCGTCCAGCGCAGCCTGCGTCCGGGATTGCGGCTGACGACCCGCGCAGGTAGCGATGACAGGCGCAGCATGCGGCTGTAGAGATCCCAACCGATATCGGCCACGACCGAATGCGCGCAATCCGTTCCGACCCCGTGCCGTCGCAGCGCCGCATCGGCGGCGAGGGTATAGACGGCGAGTTCGACCATCAGACGGCTTCCGCTGTTGGGGAGGGCGTGCAGCCCGGCGATCTCCCGCATCTCTTCAACGACCCGGTCCAAAGTCTCGAGAAACCTGTCCCTGTCCTGCCGCAGCCAGCGCATCGTGCCGCCGTCCTCGTCGTAAAGCGTCCGGTTCGCCAGATGCCAGCGACAGGTCCGGCGCAGTTCCCGCCTCAGGCACCAGCGCACCGTCCTCCAGTGGAACGGCGCGGGTTGCTGCGGTGATGTGCGCGGGTCAGTCATGCGCTGCCTCCTTACGGCGCTGCTCCCTGATTGCCACGACGACAAGCGGGGTCAGGGTCAGCACGCCCAGTCCGACGGCCGCCCAGGCGGCCCGCCCGGGCTCGCCGCTGACCGCTTCGTTGCCGAAATGGGCCAGGATGAAACTGGCCGGGATGATTCCGGCGAGGGTCGCGAGGGCGAACCGCCAGAAGTGGAGGCAGCTCAGCCCGGCGGCGTAGCTCACGATATCGAACGAGATGAAGGGCATCAGCCGACTGGCGAACACCGTGAACGTCAGCGCGTTCTGCGAGCCCAGCCACCCCCTGTCCACGCTGTCGCCGAGCCACCTGGTCAAAACGTCCCGGCCGAGGAGCCTCGCCAGCGCGAAAGCCACCATCGCGCCCAGCTCGGCCCCGATGACGATGTAAATGGTGCCGATCGTATGGCCATATGCCGCACCCGCCGCGAGGGCGATGGGGGCGCTCGGTATCGGCGTCGCGACGATGGCGACCGTCATCAGCAGGATGATGACGGTGGGCCCCCATGCACCTGCGGCATTCACCCAGGCCGAGACCCGTTCGCCGCTCAGGCTTTCGACGAGCCCGGAGAGTGGGCCGAGAAACAGCGCCGCGACGGCCGCAATTAGTACGGTCGCCACGGCGATCTTCACGATGGTTCGGACGGGGATGCCATGCGCCAACAAACGGGCCTCATTCCAGATAAAGTACAAGAAAGAACGCGGCGGCGAGCAGGTCGAAGACGACGCAGAAGGGGATGTACCATTTCGGCACGGGCGCGCCGAACGCCCCGTTGTGGTGCAGCAGGTCCCAGACGGCATGCGCCGCCAGCCCGAGCGGCAGCGCGAGCGGGGACCACAGCAAGCCGGCCAGCGCCATGATGGCGTAGAAGATGGCGACGCCAAGCTCCATCCAGAAGATCCGTGTGGCACCGTCGGACGCGCCGAAGCCGATATAGGTCCCCCCGATCAGGGCCAAGGTCAGGGCCGCGATCGCCACCGAGACGTCCTCGCTCACCAGCAGGTGCACCGGCGCGAAGGCGAGGAACAGCCCTGCCCCGACGGCGCTCGGCCCCAGCGTTCGGACAAGGGTCCAGGTCCGGGTTTCGTCGGTTGTCATCTTGCGGGTACCCCATTTTAACTGGTCGATTCGGCGGTTCCATTTAACCATAGGGATTCCAGCAGCTAGAAGGTCAAGGTCTGATGCCGACGCGCCGTCAGGCGGCGTTGACCACTGCTCGCATCATGTCACGAACTTTACCCGCGACCCCGTGCAGCGCATTGCTTTCGATGGCCTGCATGGATGCCACCGGGTCGATGGCACTGATCTCGGTGCCGCCTTCGACGTCTCGAAGGACGACATTGCAGGGCAGCATCGCGCCGACGCGCGGCTCGATTTCGATGGCCTTGTACGCCATGTCCGGGTTGCAGACCCCGAGGATGCGATAGGGTGCCATGTCGGCACCAATCTTGTTCTTCATCGTCGCCTTGACGTCGATTTCGGTCAGAACGCCAAAGCCTTGTTCGGCCAGCGCCTCACGGACTCGCGCTTCCGCTTCGTCGATATCGGCACCTTGCAGAGTGCGATCATAGGTATAACTCATTGCGATTGCCTTTTCGCTCACTTGGACAGGTATTTAACCAGTGCCAAGACCCCCAGCACAGCCAATACGAAGATGAGCAGCATTCACAGGCCGCCCATTCCAAAACCCATCCTGTCGATTTCCTGTTTCGGGAGTGGCGACAGCACCGGCCCGGGGGCCGGCGCCGCTATCCTCAGTTGCTGCCGGTGCCGCCGGAATTGCCCATGCCGGAGCCCATGCCCTGGCCGCTGCCAGCTTGGCCCTGCTGCATCTGGCCCATGCCGGAACGCATCTTCTTCATGCGCTCCATCTTCTTGGCCGGGGCGGTCATTTCATCGCCGGTGATGGCGCCGTCTCCATCCGCGTCCAGATGCTGAAACCGGTCGACCATCTTCTCGCGGATCATCGCGCTGTGCAGCGCCTCGAACTCGGCGATGGACAGCGTGCCGTCACCATCGCTATCATATTCGGACAGTTTGGCCTGCAGCTGTTCCCGCATCTCCTGCGGCGTCACGTTGCCGTCACCATCGGCGTCGAGCATCGGCATCATGGCACCGCCCATCATGCCGCCGCCGTGGCCGCCCATCATGCCGCCATCCATCATGTCGCCATGCATGCGGTGCATCTTCATCATCATCTTCATCATGCCGGGCATGTCGCCCATCCCGGGCATATCGCCCATCATGCCGGAGCCGTCGCCCTGCATCATCATTCCACCTCCGGCGGGTTTGGGTTTGGAACCATGACCATGGTCGTTTTGCGCATAAGCGGCCCCACCGAGCGCGGTTGCAGCTACCACCGACAGGGCGAGAAATGAGTGTCGAAACATGGTGATCTCCTTTATTGCTGAATCACCACCCCGAGGTATGATTTACAAAGGCCCGTGTCAGCTGGTGCCTCCAGACTTTGGTGTAACGTTTTGTATCGAAATGCTGGGCAGAAGTTCCTCACACGGATTTGATTCGCGCTTCCAAAAACAACTCTGGCACTCGAATCCGAATGACCAAACTGGCTTTTCTTGAACCCCCACAATTGCCGGGCCTCGCCTTCACCGAGCGCCAGTGAGAACGTGCACAGCGGGCCAACATCACAGAGCTGACCAATCGCCTGCTTAAACGGCTTAGCGATCTGGTAGGTAGCGAGGGGCGTGGCAGCGGCCTTACTCGTCCAGCTCCACAGCGCGTGTCACTCTGCGCACTGACAGGGATGGGCCGCTATATCGGGCCGGTCACGGGTCATCATCCGCGTCAGCAGAAACCCGGCCAAAAGCAACAGCGCGCCACCATAGATCATGCCCTTGGCCGGGACCTCGGCAAAGACCAAAAAACCCAGTGTACTCGCGACGACAGGTGAGACGATGATGTCGACGAGGGAATAGACGTTCGCATTTAACGTCTTTAGGACGATAGAGATTCCGAAATAGGCAAATCCCGTAGATACCAACCCAAGCGCCAGCGCCCATACACCAGCTGGTACGATAATGCCCAGCCTCTTGTTTTCCGCCATGCCCAGCACATCTCCGGTGCCGTAGATCAACAGCGCCGGCGAGAGGACAATAGCCGCCGTCAGCATCGACCACGCGATATCGTTGCCCGTCTCTGACTTACCCTCGTATCGCATGTAGGTGATCATCGCCGCATAGATCGCGCCGTCGGTAAGCGCGACGAGATTGCCGATCATGTATCCACCTGAGAGGGGTTTGGCGAGCACGATGCCGACGATGGCGATACCGAAAACGAGAACGTGGCCGAAGCCTGCCTTCTCGCCGAGGAACATCGCCGAGAATATGAAGGTAAAGAAGGGTGCCACGCTCCAGAAAATGACGGCATTGGCAATCGGTACCAGCGTCATGGCGTAGTTGAAGACACTGATCTGCGTCGCGATAAGAACACCGATGACAATGGTGTCCTTCAAATTCCCCCAGGGCAGGCGGATCGGTCGACCGGTGGCGACTGGCAACGCGAGCATCAGGAAGGCGGCAGCTGTCAGGATCGCGTAGAAATTTAACGTCTGAATCGGGATTCTGCCGTCGGTCAGCTTAACGAAGACACCGATCGTCGCCTCGGACAAGGTGATCAGAAGGAGAAGCAATATAGTTTTCATATCCGGTTTCCGATCTGGCTAAGAGCATGGCTAGGCGACGCGCAAAGCGGCCCAATTAATCCAGGAATTTCGCAGCCCGGCAGTCATAGATGCGCATCGGGTGGGGTCAGGCCTGATTGTGGTTCGTGCCCGCAGTTATGTCGATGGCTTCTGCACCGCTTTCATCAATGCAACGGTCTTCGACCTGCAAGGTGACGAAGAAAAAGCCAAAGCGCTCCCGCAACATTTGATGGGCTGCCTTCAGTATCTCCCGCGGATGGCCGCCGTCGCGAATACGCAGGTGGGCTGAAAAGACATATTTGCCGCTGGTCAGCGCCCAGGCGTGGACGTGATGTGCATCAGCCACGCCATCGACGGTCTCCAGGTTCCGCGTGACCTCACCAAGGCTAACATCGTTCGGAGTACCCTCCATGAGCAAGTGCATGGAATCCCGCAGAATCCCCCAGCTTGCCCAAACCAGCACGAAGCCGAACGCCATGCCGAGAATAGGATCGATGAGGAGGAAACCAGTGAATTTTATGACCAGCGCAGTGATGATGATCAACAGACTCCCGACGAACGTCTGGATGATGTGCCAGAGCGCGCCCTTGACGTTCAGATCACTCTGGCTTTGCTTCCAGATCAGCCCGAGCGAGATGAACTCGGTCACAAGACCTCCAGCCGCTGCCCACAGCATTGGACCGGTCGGCAGATCGATAGGAGATCCCAGGCGCATTGCCGCCATCACGATCACCACGATCGCCATGGCAAGCAGGAACCCGCCATTGACCAGCGCGCCGATGATCTCCGCGCGATACCAACCAAAACTGCGATCCTCATCTGCCGGACGGCGGGCGAGTCGTGCTGCAATGATGGCCACAAGGACGCCTCCCACAGCGGAGAAGGTGTGGAACGCATCCGAGATCACCGCGATGGAGCCGGTCCAGAGGCCGATTGCCAGCTCGATGACGAAATAGACGCCCGTTAACCAAGCGGAAATTGCCATTCCGCGTCCGCTCTGCGGCATGTGACCCGCGTGTCCATCTCCATTCATCACGGCTTCCTTTCAGGTTTGGTTCTTAATCTTTAGCGCACCCTCTGGTCGTTCATGAAAGCAGCAGGTCGCCCCGACTTGCCGCCGGGACGACCTATTTTCAGAACATCAGACGCGTACCGATCACGATCGAGAATGCATCCGTATCGTCACCATTGGCGCGGAGAATATCCTTGGTATCGCCAAACGAGGCTTCATAGTTGACGCCGATATAGGGCGAAAACGCGCGGTCGATGACATCGTAGCTGAGGCGTGCGCCGATCTCGACTACCGCACCGCCCGCACCGCGTTCGCGCTCCAGATCATCCTTCAGCGGCAGGTCAACCTCGATGCTCGGCGTGAGAACCAGGCGATTGGTCAATAGCGCCTCATACTCTGCCTCGAAACGGAAGAAGGGGTGATCGGAGACAAAGAGATCAGCATCAATCTCGAACCACTGCGGTGCAAGACCCTTGACGCCCACCACGCCAGCGTAGCGGTCGGGAGCGCCATCAGGCGTGTCCGCATAGGCTCCCACCACGGCGTCGAAGAACGTCGAAATCGGAAACTGCAGACGCAGCTGATTCTCCAGTTTCTCGAAATCATCCGATGTGAGTCCAAGCTCCGCCTCGCTTCGCCAGACGAATTTCAGCTCGTCCGACCCTGCCAGGGCGTCGAAATCCCAGACGAAGGCATCCTCGCCATCCATCGCGCGATATTCGAACTGCTCCGCTTGAAAACCCCAGATCAGCTGCTCGGCCTGTGCAACCTGAGCCAGGGGCAGAAGGAGACCGGTTAGTCCGGCCAGTTTGAAACATTTCATCTTGATTTTCCTTTATATTGAATGGCTCAGGCCGGGTGCCCTCTGACCACCACTTTGCGGAACATGCCACCGTCCGCGTGGTAGGAGAGGTGACAATGGAAAGCCCATTGTCCGGGGGCATCGACTTCAACTTCCATGTCGGTCGTTGTGCCGGGTTGGACGCTCACAGTATGCTTGATGGGATTGCGCGAGCCCTGACCGGTATCGACGATCGACCACATCCCGTGCAGGTGCATCGGATGTGCCATCATCGTTTCGTTGATGAACCGGATACGCACGCGTTCGCCATAATTGAGCACGATAGGATCGGCATCGTCGTATTTCACATCGTTGATCGACCAGATGTAACGCTCCATATTGCCCGTCAAACGGAGTTCAATGGTGCGTGACGGAGCACGGTTCCGATAGAGCGGCCGTGCGGCGCGCAAATCCTTGTAGGACAAGAACTTTCCACCATTATAGGCTTTGGGTGTCAGCCCGCTACCGGGTGCGTAGAACGGATCACCTCCGTCTGACATCGCCATGCCGGAATGATCCATCCCTTTCATCGCAGGTTGCGCCGACATCTCCATCTTGGAATGGTCCATGCCTTTCATGGTTGAATTGTCCATAGCCTGCGCTGCCGGGGCGGTCGCGGAACCCATGTTGGAGTGGTCCATGCCCTGCATGGCCGAATGGTCCATACCGGTCATGTCTTGCATGCCGCCCGCGTTCTGCATGACGTGGTCACCCATATCCATGCCGCCCATCATCCCGCTCATGTCGGCCATGGTGAGCAAAGGCTTGGGCCGGAGCGGTGGCACTGCCCCGGCATATCCCTCCTTTGGTGACAGCGTCCCGCGAACGAGGGCGGTGCGCCCCATTGACTCGGCAATGATGCTATAGACCTTGTTTTCCCGTGGCTGGACAATGACGTCATATGTTTCCGCCACGGCAACACGGAGCTCGTCCACCGTAACCGGTTTGACGTCGTTGCCGTCAGCCTGGACCACGGTCATCTTCAGGCCCGGGATACGCATGTCGAAGTAGGTCATGGCCGAAGAATTGACGATCCGCAGGCGGATCTTCTCACCGGGCCGGAACAGCCCTGTCCAGTTCTGCGATGTGCTCCGCCCGTTGATCAAAGCGGTAAATCCCTGCACATCCTCGATGTCCGTTGGCATCATCCGCATCCGCCCCCACATCCCACGATCCTTGAGTGCGGCTTTCAGACTGTCCTGACGCGAGTCCTCGATCAGTGTCTGCAAGGTGCGTTGTGAGCGGTTGTAGTAATCCGGCATCATCTTGAGGTTGCGCATGATCCGGCTGCCGGGATGCGGGTGCTTGTCGGCCAACTGCACGACATAATCGCGATCGGCTCGGACCCGCTCGCCGCCACGCGGCTCGATCACGATCGCCCCGTAGGCACCATCGGGTTCCTGAAAGCCAGAGTGGCTATGAAACCAGTAAGTGCCGGCCTGTTGGATCGGGAACCGGTAGGTGAAGGTTTCACCCGGAGCAATACCGCCAAAGCTGATGCCGGGGACGCCGTCCTGCCGGAAGGGCAGAATCAGTCCGTGCCAATGAATCGAGGTGCTCTCGCTGAGGTTGTTGGTCACACTGATGGTGACTTCCTCGCCCTCCTTGAACCGTAGGACTGTGGGAATCTGGCTTTTGTTGTAACCGACCCCCATTTTTCGAAAGTTCCCGGTATCGATGCGAACCCGATCGACAGTGATGTCATAGGTCCCTTTCGACGTGATCTTAGGTGATTGGTGCGCGCGCAGCGCCGCCGGCATGGCCAGTGCGGCCGCTGCGGTTAAACCGAACTGACGCCGGGACAGACCCCTTGCCAGATGCTCCGACGAGCTGAGCGCTGTATCTGAAAGCGCGCACTGTTTTGCTTTGAAGAGTCGCATACTCTTCTCCTTTGTGATGATTGAGTTGAGGATTCGCGTGACCAAGGTAGGCCTCGAGTAATTTCCGAGGAGTGATCTCGCGAGCACCAGAGGTGCTTCAGGAATTGCCCAACAGGGCAGCCCGTCACACGTTCACGTCGTTTCTTATTTGGACGAGACCGGAAACCGCAGCCGTAAGATGCTGGAATGGGAATCGAAGCGCGTTCAGACTCGGGGAGGGGGCGAAGATGCTTCCAGCTTCAGGCTCTCTGCGTCGATTGCGCGAGATCCATGATAAACATGCACGACAAGGAACTTCGGTTCGGGTAGCGCATGATCGACGTTAGAAAAAGTGACGCAATGCACCATCATGCCAAGGCAACCGGGAATTGTATCGTCCGACACATGATGTGTGCCACATTCACGAACGTCCATCGCGGCAACGTGGCTCCAATCTTCTTGCGGCAAATCGTCTTCAGACACGACAAACGTCATGGCCGCTAGCATCAAGACGATGAGCGACAAGATATGAGCCATCCGTGTCAGTCTGAAAAACCGCATACGTCCCGTATCCTTTCGTGACTTAAAAAAGCGCGATTGCCATCAAAGATCAAGGATACATTTCGTTACATTAATTAGGCTCCTAAGACGTTGATTTTTCTTGACCTTCGAGATCTAAAACGTAGCCTCCCTTCGAAAATTATGGGGTGTTTTGAGGTCGAATATGCGACATTCAACAATGGGTTTTCCTGAAAGGTCCCGGTTCCTTCCAACATCAAAGGTCAAGTGTGACGACGGTCACTGCCCCGTTTTGCAAGAGCCATTGATCGAGAAAATTGACCAGCTAATCCCATCCCATCGCGAAAGCTCTTCGTTCAAATATTGTGAGCTACGGAGCGTCGTCGATTCGGTTATTCCCGCCACCTTTAAAATGGTCGCTGCAACATGAGCAAACTTGGTTGGATCATCGCCGGAGTTCTGGTCGTCGGGAGCGGTGCGCTTCTATGGCAGGTCATGCGTCCTGCACCAAGTCAGACGGGGCATTCCATGACGCCGCCCGACATGTCGGGTATTGCTGAAGGTGCGCCCATCGTCGAGGTGAAACTGCCGGACAACTTGGCGTCCCTCGCACAAATGGGAGAGCGCGCCTTTAACGCGAAATGCGCAGTCTGCCACGGGGCCAATGCAGCGGGTCGTGAAGGGAAGGGACCGCCTCTGGTGCACAAGATTTACGAACCCAACCATCACTCGGATATGGCCTTCGTGATGGCGGCGAAGAATGGCGTCCGATCACATCACTGGCGCTTCGGAAACATGCCGCCGGTGGACGGCGTGACAGACGCCGACGTGAAAGCGATCACCGCCTATGTGCGCGCGCTTCAGAAGGAAAATGGGGTTTTCTGATGAACTTGACGCGACGCTCGGGCGTAATCCTTATCGCTTGCCTCACCATATTTGCGATCTCGGTCGTTCTTTCAGGCGGAACAGAAATGTCGCTTGGGACTACTGATTTCCAGCACGTGCAGATTGCATCAGAAGCCAACGCCTCGGCGCATCATGAATATGGCGAAACCGACCGATCAGAGGACTGTCATCCAGGCATGGCCTGTTCTTTAATGGCAATTGGCACCCAACAGAAAAATATCACCCGGACACGACGTGGCTTTGACGTGAAGCCGCTGACGTTTTCCTTGGTGGCGAACCGTTTCACGCCAGAGTTTGACCCGCCACCTCCGCGACGAGCGGTCTGATTTCAACCCAGAACTCTATACTCGACCAATACAAGGAAACTGAAATGCAACCTTATCTCAAAACGATCACAAGCGTCGTGTTCGCTCTAGCAACATCAGCGGCATTTGCCGGGGCAGGCCACGACGACGGTCACGGTGATGGACACGCAGCCATGATGGGACAACCCGGCGACCCGGCAAAGGCGGATCGCGTTGTCGAAGTCAGCATGACCGAGATGGCGTTCGACCCGTCGAACATTGAGATCATGGAAGGGGAAACCATCACTTTCGTGGTCAGCAACGACGGTGAATTCGTGCATGAGTTCAATCTCGGCACGGAAAAAATGTGGCAGGGCCACTTGGACGAGATGATGAAGATGATGGACACCGGCATGATGACGGTCGACAAAATCAACCACGACAAGATGATGCAGGCCGGCATGATGCATGACGATGCCAACAGCGTTCTTTTGGAGCCAGGTCAAACGGCCAAAGTAACCTGGACCTTCGGCGAAAAGACTGAATTGGGCTTTGCGTGCAACGTGCCCGGACACCGTGAATCCGGTATGGTCGGTGAAATCAGCTTTATGCAGCACTAAGTCATTGACTCGTCTCACAGCGATTGAGTCGACAGCAAAGTCTTCAGAGAAGGGCGCTCATGGCGCCCTTTTTTGTATTTTCAGTTCGCTAGACCAACATGATATCGCTTCATGGCCATCGCCCTAGCTTTGAGAACCGACCGCCCATTTTCAACGACCGGACAGTTTCGTCCACTAGGCCTCCTAGGTCTGCACGAGGTACCCGGTATCGTTCTGCCTGAAAACGACAATCCGGCCTTACGGCCCATTGCGTTTAACACGGCAGGGCGCAGTTGTGACTTTCGGATGCGCGCTGCTTATCTTGCTGGCTTGCTTCCTTGACGCGGTGCGCCCAGGTCACAAGCCCAATGCTTGAGAAAACAAGCACAAAGCCGACCAGGTGGATCGGGTAAAACTTATCCCCAAGCCAGAGGTATGACAGAGCCAGCGCAGACGCTGGCATCGCACTCATATAGCCCGACGCCGTGCTTGCAGACACCTGGCTCAACCCGCGAAACCAGATCAACGTTCCGATTGCGAGCGGGCCCATGCCCCAGACGACCAGCGCGATCCATGCGTTCAGCGAAGGTTCGGCAAAGTCGAAGCTCGTGGCCTGGTAGAGTCCAGGCCCGGCAAAGAGCAGCACGGCCACCCAGACGATGAGCGGCAAGGCGACGACGGGGCTCAATTCCCTGATCATCTGCTTTCCCAGAATCGAATAGAGCGTCTGGCTGGCCACTGCGCAGAAGACCAGCACGCTGCCGAGAACGAGAGTCCAACCCGATGCCTGGATCGACTGGCCGGACACGTTGATCACGAGCACACCGGCGACGGCCAGCGTAATGGCCAAGAGCTTGCGCCAACCCAGGCTGTCACCCATGAAAACCACCGCTGCTGTGGCCATCGCCGCCGGACTCAGGCTCATCACGACCGAACCGACCACACCGTTCACGCGTTGCATGCCGTAGAGCAGGAACAGCGTGAAAGCAACGATGCCCACGCCGCCGATCACAACGATCTTGATCCAGTTCTGCCGGGATATTTGGGGCAGTTGTTTCCGATAGATGAAGAGGAAGGGCGTCAATGCCAGAGCGGCTATTGTCAGACGGAGAAAGGGCCCAAGGAAGACGGGGAAGGCTTCTGACACGATCTTGGCGGACGGGGTGCCGGTGCCGAACAGCGCCATGCCGAAGAAGAGCTGGGCATAAACCAGCAACTGGCGTTTGAAACTCGCGTCCGTCATCTGTGCTCCTACACTCGCCGCAAAGGTTGGCTCCATGGACCATTTCGAAAATTCAGAGAATTCCCTTTAAGTATGGCCCGAGGGCTGCATTGGCCGAAATTGGCGCTCGTCAGGCCTTCCCCCACCAGACGAGCAAGGCAGCAAAAGCGGTCATCGCGAAAATATAAAAAGCAAATATTACAAATGCAAACAATACGGACCCAGATCGTCCCGGAAATGCCTTGGCAAGCTGGCCCAACCCCTCCGAATTCTCGACAGCCGTGACATAGAGCGGCAGCGCGCTCACCAGCGTGGCGTAGAGATAGACGCCCGAGATGTTCTCGAAAAGGAACGAACGCACCAGCGTCGGCGCAACGACTCGCAGGGCCGACGCACGGCTCCCCCCAAAGGATCCGAACCAATCAGCTGACAAGACATAGATCAAGGCATGCAGCCCGACAAAACCGAGCACACGCACGGGCAGGTCTGCAAGAACAATGAAACTGAGTTTGTAGCTGCGACCCGGAGTGGCAACAATCCACGCAAAGAGAAAGAAACTCACGTAGTTCAGCAAGAAGGCAACCGGAAGACCGTTCGTCACGACCTGCCGCAAGAACCTGCTCAGCGGCGGACCACCACCCAGCAGAAGAGTGCCGAAGCCGGGGGTCAGTATCACGTAAGCCAGAAGCACCGGGATCAGGCCGAGGAGGCTGAAAACGAGTGCATTTCGCGCGAAACGCAGGGCCGGCATGTTGATGGCGAAATGTTTCCGCATGAACCGCAATCTGACACGCTTGTTGAATGAAGGTCGATAGCACGATTGTGGTGTAGGAAATGGATGAGCAGCCAGCCTAATTAATGCTCGATGCTTTTTCGCCTTTGGGTCGAACAGGATAGATACCTGTGCGCCTAACGTGCCCCGGAAACAAACAAAATTTTGTGAACGTGTAGGAGCCTTAAGAGCTAGGGCCACAGACAAAGAATGGTGCTTTGGGGCGAGTCACCGATGACTACCCCATGCCGTCGGGTACGAACAAAAATGCGTTCGGGTTCTACTTGGCCCAACGTCCAATTTTTTGGGTTGCGAAACCCTGAACCAGATGGAGATGACGATGACCGACGAGAGAATGGCGCTTTTCGATCTGACCGAAAAGCAGGCCGACAGGGATCTGGTGCGCGAGATGCTGGCCTATGCGGCCGCCCGGATCATGGAGGTGGAAGTGGAACTGCGCACCGGCGCCGCGAAGGGCACGCGCTCACCGCTGCGCGAGGTTCAGTGCATTGGATGCCGGGAACGGGACAGGGGTGTGCTTGTCGGCACCGCGGCGTCAGGCAAAGAGTTCAGGGCACTCACGCGCGCATTTATTGGTCAGGATAATGTAGACCAGATGTAGTGTCGCCAGTCCCGCCAGCAGGCAGAAAAACGAAATGTATGCAAACTGCAGGAAGGCGATATCGACCACGATCACCGCCACCAGCGTCAGGGCGAAATGGCGCATGTGTTTGTAATGCGACAGCGCTGGCGGCAGGGTGATAAGGGTCACGTAGATCGTATTGGTCAGCCAGCGCGGCATCATGTAGTCAAGCCACATTGATTTTTCATAGGCCAGCGACTGGTTGTTGATCTCCACCACGACCATGCTGCTGTTCAGCCCGTGCGGAATGTAGAGCAACAGTCCGAAGGCCAGTCCGATCAACGCCATGAGGCGAAACAACCGCTTGCGGGGGCTGTCGTCCGGTTCCAGCACGTAGACCGAGAATGGCACCCAGATCGGCCACATGAACCAGGTGAAAAAGATGAACCCCATTGCCCCCCATAAAACCGTCAGGGGATCGCTTCCGTTCATGCCGACCCATACAAAACCCTCGGTAAACTGCTGCAGTCCGGCAAAAAGCGGCATCAGGGCAAGCGGGAGATAGCGTTTGTTGCGCCTCCACGCCACAATTGAAATGGCCGTGCCGCCGCCAACAAGAAAAACACTGGCGGCAAAGCTGACTTGCGCGGACAGGCACATTTGACTTCCCTCTGTCCCGTTTGTTCGGATCGTCAGTTATGCAACGCTAAATCACCGGCCACCCAATTGGAAGAAACCAATTGGTGACCTGTATTCTTGAAGTCCCAAGCCCGGATTTTTCGGAGAACTGTAATGATCCGCAGCTCAAAGCGTCTGTGCATAACGGCAGCTTGGGCGCTGGCATTGGCTTGATTGTGCCGCGCTGAGTAAACCCTTAACCTGATCGGGATGCGACAGCCTAAAGGAGTTGCTACAGATGAGCGAGCTTTCCCAATACGCGATCCTTTTCGGGCTGAGCGTCGGTGTGATCGGTTTCGTGCTCAGCCTGTTCGGGCTTGCCCGTGCCATCGGGCGCGCCCGCTCGGAACCTGGCAAGGACGTGCCTGCCACCGCCGGCACCCTGTCGCGCGATCCGGTCTGGGTGCGCTACCACGCGCGTTATGCCGGTTATGCTCTGCTGTTTCTGGCCTTCGATATGGAGATGGCCTTCATGTATCCGTGGGCGGTCGTCTATCGCGAAGAAGGGCTGATCGCCTTGCTCGACATGGGGGTGTTTTTGGCCATCCTGTTTCTCGGGCTGCTCTATGGCTGGAGCCAGGGCGCGTTGAGGCGGCAATGACCATTGCCGGGGCGCACGCGGGTGCGATGACAGGACTGAGAAGGCTGATTTCCACCGCCATGGCGCGCGATCTGACAGCCTTTGTGCTGCCCGGCGCGTCTGTCGCGCGGTCGATGGGGCTTGATCTGGCCGGGTCGCCCCTGCGGATCGTGGGTACCCCGCGCCATGCGAACCTGTTGATCGTCGTTGGCCCCTTGCCCCCCGGTCTGCGCGATGCCGCCGCCGTCACCTACGCGCAGATGCCGCGCCCCCGCGCGATCCTGGCACTGGGCGCAGGCGACATCGCCCCGTTGCCCGATGCGGACGTGTCGGCCCCGCTGACACGGGCCGGGCTGCGATCCGGGCTGGCCGATCTGCGCCGCGTGATCGCCGCGGGCGCGTTTCGCGCTGACAGCGGGGAGTTTAACGCCCCCGCTCTTGAGGTGCGCGTGGAATACACTTGCCCGATGCACCCCGAAATCGTCCGCGACGCCCCCGGAGACTGCCCCAAATGCGGCATGACGCTGGTGCCGCGCGAAACAGCGTCCGATGGACATGGTGGGCACGGTGGCCACGTAATGCCCCGGGAGGACAGGCCAAACCCCGCCGATCACGCACATGCGGGCCACGCTCAAGACGCGGGCGGGTCGGGGGCATACATTTGCCCGATGCACCCCGAGGTGATCAGCGACGCACCGGGCAAGTGCCCCAAATGCGGCATGAACCTGGCGAAGGCGGAGGAGGTGGAAAGCCACGGTCACGGGCATGGGCATGGGCACGCAAGCCACGCGCCCTCGGCGCATGGCGATCATGCCGGTCAAGACGACAAGGCGGGCGGGTCGGGGGCATATACTTGCCCGATGCACCCCGAGGTGATCAGCGATGCACCGGGCAAGTGCCCCAAATGCGGCATGAACCTGGTGAAGGCGGAGGAGGTGGAAAGCCACGGTCCCGGTCACGGTCACGGGCATGGCGATCACGGCGGTTATGGCAAACAGCAGGACCATTCCGGCCACGATGGGCATGCCGGACATGGCGGCCACTCCAAGGCCGCTATCGACGGGATCGAGCCGCATTTCATGTCGATGGTCGAGATGACCAAGGACCAGCCGCGCAGCAGCGACGGGTTACAGATGGACTGGATCAAGGTGCCGTTCGGGCCGTTCTTTCCCGGCCTGCCGGCTGGGCTGCGGCTGACGTTGACGCTGGATGGCGATACCGTTGCGGCCAGCGACGCCACGAGCCTTGTCGGCGCGACGGACTTGATGGATGGGCCGCAGATGAGGGTGGCCGATTTCGTCGAGCGTCTGGCCACCATGATGCCGCTCAGCCCCGTGTCCTATCGCGCGCTGGCTTGCGCTGCGATTGAGGTGGCCGCCGGCGTCGAGCCCGACCATGACGCGCGCCGTGGCCGCGCCGCCGCCGTGGAACGCGAGCGGATCGCCAGCCACCTGAACTGGCTGGCCGAGTTCGGCCTTCAGTCGGGTTTTTTGTGGCTCGCCGCGCGCGCTGGGGCATTGCAACTGGCCGTTCAAGGTGCCGACGTTGCCGGGATCGCCACGCAGGCTGGGGCGATCCGGCGGCTGTCGCGCCGGGTGCAGGCGGCCCCGCTGATGCGGATGCGGCTTAGACGCATCGCGCGCATCGGCAAGGACGCCCCGGCCAGCGGCCCGGTGGACCGGGCGCGAGGTGGCGGATCGGATGCCCGAACGGGTGATCCAACGCTGAAGGATCTCGGGTTCGAAATGCGCGTCCGCAACGGCGGCGATGCGCTGGCCCGACTGCGGCTGCGCTGCGACGAGATCGCCCAAAGTCTCGACGTGATCGCGGCCGCCGGGAGGATTGCTGTGCCGCAGGTGCCGGATGTGGACAGGGTGTCGGGCGAGGGCGAGGCTCGCATCGAAACACCGCGCGGCACGGCGTCGCTGCGCGTGAAGCTGGCCAATGGCAAGGTGGTCGAAGCCGATCTCGACACGCCGACAGACGTGAACATCGCCCTTGTCGAAACGGTGACGGCGCAGCAGGAACTGGGCGATGCCCTGAGCGCCGTCGCCTCGCTCGACCTGTCGCCCTGGGAGGTGCGTGGATGAGCATTCTTGTCGTTCTCCTGTCGCTCGCCGCCGGGGCCTATGCGCTGGCCGTCATCGAACGATGGGCCGTGCATGGGCACCTGAGCCTGACGGGTCCGGCCTGGGCCGCCCTGGCGCTTATGGGGCGGGAATCGCTGCTGGCGCGCAAATCTGACCGGTTGTTCTTTGAGCTTGGGCCGGTGCTGCTGTTGGTGGCGGGGCTGATGGCGGTGGCGGTGATCCCGCTGGCGCCGGGGCTTATCATTACCGATCTGGCCACCGGGGCGCTGTTTTTGAACGCTGCGCTGGCCTATGTGCTGGTGGCGCTGATCATGGCGGGCTGGGGGCCGAACGGGGCCTACGCCATGATCGCGGGCTGGCGGTTCCTGGGCCAGTTCATTGCCTATGCCATGCTGATCGTGATGCCGATCACCGCCGTCGCCATGCGGGCGGAGTCGCTCTCGACGGTTGAGATCGTCGCCTCGCAGGCGCAGCTCTGGAACGTGCTGTACCAGCCGGTGGGGTTTGTCCTGTTCGTCGTGGCGGCGATGGGGCTGGCCTGGCTGCCGCCGCTGGACCTGCCCGATGCGACCGGCGAATTGGCCGGCGGGGTCGAGGCGGAATATACCGGCGTGCGGCTGGCGGTGCTGCGGCTGGCGCGGATGGTCATTATCCTGGCGCTGGCGGGGGCGACCGTGACCTTTTATCTGGGCGGCTGGCTGGGCCCGTGGCTGCCGCCCTGGGCCTGGAGCGCGATCAAGATCCTGGCCGTGGCTGCGTCTATGCTGAGTGTCGGGCGCTACATGCCGCGTATTCGCGAGGCGCGCTATCTGGCGCTGAGCTGGAAGCTGGGGATCTCGCTGGCGCTGGCCAATATCTTTGTCGTGGGCGTGATCGCCCTGGTGGTGCCGATATGACGGTTCAGATGATCTTTCTGGCGTTCTTCGGCGGCGCGGCGGTGTGGTTTGGCGTCGTGGTCTTTCGCACCCATTCAATGGTGCGCTCGGCGCTGGCGCTGCTGTTTTCGCAAACCGCGATCGGTGCGATGTTTCTGGTCATGCAGGCCGAGTTTCTGGGTGTGTTGCAGATCATGATGATGGCCACGGAAATGAGCGTGATGGCCATCTTCATGGTGATGTTCATGATGGATCCCGGCGGCATGGGCAAAATGGACATGACGCACCAGAAACGCTTGTCGCTCTGGGTTGGGGTCATCGGGCTACTGGCCGCCCTCCTGCTGGTCTGGCTGCCCGATTGGGGGCCTGTGGCCCAGTCGGTGCCAGGCGCGCATGAACAGGCCGCCGATTTGGGGCGCGAATTGCTGGGCCGGTCAATGTTGATCTTTCAGTCGGCGGGTCTGACGATTCTGACCGCCATGGTTGCGGCCACGATGGTGGCCATCGTCCCCAACGCGGAGCAGCGCAAATGATTCTGGAACTCATGATCGCCCTAAGCGTCGGCACGGGGCTGTTCGGTATCGGACTTTATGGCGCGCTGAGTCAGACCAATCTGGTGATGATCATCATGGGGGTCGAACTGATTTTGGCCGCGGCACTGGTCAATCTGGTGGCCTTCTGGCGCTACTTGCATCCCGATGAACCGGCCGGTCAGATGTTCGTGCTTATCGTGATGGCGGTGATGGCGGTCGAAATGGCGGTCGGCTTTGCCATCGCCATCGCGCGGTTCCGGGTGCGCGGATCGGTCGAGATGGAAGAAGCGCGGGAGTTGAAGGGATGACGATGCTCGCGCTCATCATCCTTGCGCCGCTGATGGCGGGCCTGGCGGCGCTCGTGCTGCGGCGCGCACCCGAAGCGATTGCGCTCGTCGGCGTCGGCATCGGGTTTCTGGCAGCGACGGGCACCCTTGCGGGGGCCGTCGCGGACGATGCGGTGCAACTGGTCCTGCCGGGCCTACCGCAGATGCCCCTGCGGCTGGTCGCGGCGCCGCTGACGGCGGTGTTTTCGGCCATGGTGGCGACGGTGGCGGCTTTTGTGGTGGTCTATGCCGTGGGTTACATGCGCAGCGACCCCGAAAGGCCGCGCTTTTTCGGCATCCTGCTGCTGTTTGTCGCGGCGATGCAGACGCTGGTGCTGGCGGGCGACTGGATCACCGTGCTGGCCGCGTGGGAATTGATCGGCTTTTCCAGCTATCTGCTGATCGGCTTCTGGCATCGCCACGACGGCGTGCCCAGTGCCGCGACACGGGCGTTTCTGTACACCCGCAGCGCCGATCTGGGCCTTTATCTGGGGATTTTTGTGCTGATCGGCTGGGCCGGCACCTCGGAAATCTCGGCTACATTGGCGATTAGCGGCACGCCCGCACTGGTCGCCGGGTTGCTGTTGCTGATCGGCGCGATGGGCAAGTCGGCGCAGGTGCCGTTGCAGGACTGGTTGCAGCGCGCCATGGCCGGCCCGACGCCGGTCTCCGCTTTGCTGCATTCCGCGACTCTGGTGGCGGCGGGGGCGATCCTGCTGATCCGCGTGACCCCGATGCTGCCCGCAGGCGCGCTGATTGCGGTCGGGCTGGTGGGCGGCGTCACCGCCGTCGTTGCCGGCCTGATCGCGCTGGCCGAGCGGGACCTGAAGCGGCTGCTGGCCGCCTCGACCTCCAGCCAGTACGGGCTGATGCTGCTGGCCATTGGCGCGGGGGTGCCGGTGGCGGCGCTGCTGCACCTTATCGCCCACGCGGCGATAAAGAGCACGCTTTTTCTGGGGGCGGGTGTGTTCCAGCATGATCGCGACAGCACCGACATGGATGCGGTCGCGGGCGCGGGCCGGGCACGACCGCTGGTGCTGGCCGCTTTCGGCATTGCTGCTTTGGCGCTGGCGGGGATCCCGCCGCTGGCCGGGTTCTTTTCCAAGGACGCGATCCTTGCCGCCGCGCTGGCGGCCCCCGGGGTCGTATGGCTCGCGCCGCTGGCGCTGGCAGGCACGGTGCTGACCGGGGCCTATATGGCGCGGGCGCTGCGGGTGCTGTGGCAGGGCGAGGCCCAGCCCGTTCTGGGCAAGGGGATGGGCTGGATGGGTGCGGGCATGGCGGTGCTGACGGCGCTGGCGGCGGGGCTTGGGTTCGCCTTCACGCCGCTGGAACATCTGCTTGAGGCCGAACTGCCGCCGGAAGGAACCGCGATGATCCTCGGGCTTTTGGCGGCGCTGAGCGGCCTGGTGCTGGGCTGGTTCATCCAACCTGCCCGCCTGATGGGGCCGGTTCTGCCGATGGCGCAGCGCGGCTTTGCCGTCGCGGGCGGTATGGACGGGCTGGTGCTGCGCCCGTCGCTGGCTTTTGCCGCCGCCTGTGAAGGTTTCGAACGGCGTCTGCTGGCGTCGCAACTTGGCCTTGTGCGGATCTTGAGCCTTGGCACCGCATCCAGTGCCGAGCGTTCAGACAACCGGCTTTATGCCGCGACCCTTCAGGTGGGCCGGATGAACCTGCGCCTTGGCGACGGCGCCGAAAACACCGACACCCATGGCATCGACGGGCTGATCTTCGGCCTTGTCGCCCGGACAATCGCCGCCGGCCGCCGCCTGCGCCTGCTGCAAAGCGGGCTGATCCACCGCGAACTCGCCCTGACAGTCATGGGCATTGCCGTCATCGCGGCGGTGCTGCTGATCTTACCGATGTCCTCCTGAAGAAAGACGACCCCGCCATGCCCCTTCTCTCGATCTCCGTCTTTCTGCCGCTTCTTGGTGGCGTGCTGCTGATGGCCCTGCCAAACAAGTCGGCGCGCATCGCCCATGGCGTTTCCATCGCCACCACCGGGCTGACCTTCGTGGTGACGCTGGCGATCTGGGCGCGGGGCACGCTACCGGGCGGTTTCGCGCAGGTCGAGGAAATCGCCTGGATCCCGGCCATTGGTGCCGCCTACCGGGTTGGCGTCGACGGGCTGAGCCTGCCGCTGATCCTGCTGACCTCGCTGCTGTTTTTCCTGTCGGCGATCTATGCGGCGCGGATCACCGACCGCCCGGCGGTCTTTGTCGCGCTGATGCTGATGCTGGAAACCGCGTCGATCGGCACCTTCGCGGCGCTGGACGCGCTCTTGTTCTACGTCTTCTTCGAAGTGTCGCTGGTCGGCATGTATTTCATGATCGTCGGCTGGGGCTATGAAGAGCGCCAGCGCGCCGGACTGATGTTCTTCATCTACACGTTGCTGGGATCGCTGCCGCTGTTGCTGGCGATCATCGGGCTGTATCTGGCTACGGGAAGTTTCGACATGCGCCTGTGGATCGAGACCCCGCCGCTGACCGGGCTGGCGGCGATGCTGGCGCTGATCGCGATGCTGTTCACCTTCGCGGTCAAGATCCCGTCCTTTCCGGTGCATACTTGGCTACCGGCCGCCCACGTGCAGGCCCCGACCGTGGGAAGCGTGATCCTGGCCGGCGTCATGCTGAAATTCGGCACCTATGGCCTTGTGCGTTTCGCATTGCAAATGACGCCCGACGCTTTTGCGCAGGCCGGTCGGGTGGTGCTGGCCTTTGGCGTATTCAGCGCCCTTTACGGTGCCTTCGTGGCGCTGGCGCAGTCAGATCTGAAGAAGATGATCGCCTATACGTCGGTGAACCACATGGGCTATGTGGTGATCGGCGTCGCGGTGGCGGCGCTGACGCTGGACCCTGACTTGCGGGCGGTCGCGCTCAATGGTGCGACCTTGCAGATGGTCAGCCACGGCATCGTCACCGGGGCGTTGTTCTTTCTCGTCGGCATGTTGCAGTCGCGCTCCCACGAACGCGAGATGACCGCGTTCGGCGGGCTGCTGGGGCAGGTGCCATGGCTGGGCTGGGCCTTCGTGCTGTCGGCCTTTGCCTCGCTCGGGCTGCCGGGGTTGGCGCATTTCCCGGCTGAATTTCAGATCTTCCTGGCCACACTGAATGCCCAGCCCTGGGCCATCGTGGCGATCATCGCCATCGTGGTGACGGCGGGGCTTTATCTGCGCGCGATCGCGGCGGTATTTCTGGGCGAGCGAAACGAGAAATGGGCGGCGATGCCCGATCTGGACCGGGGCGAGATGCTGGCCATCGTGCCGCTGCTTGTCCTCATCATCCTGATCGGGGTGGCGCCGTCTTGGTTGCTGAACATGATCGACGTGACGATGCGGGCGCTGCAACTCTGATGGCGCGCGACCTGTCCTTTCTGTTTCCCGAACTGATGTTGGCCTCGACGGTCGTGCTGATGCTGGTGGCCGAGATGCTGCGTGCGCCGCGTCTGGCACTGACATTCGGGCTGATCGGGCTGGGCCTGTCCACCGCGCTGACGTTGCCGCTGCTGGAGGCCGACACCAGCGTCTTTGGCGGCACCTACCGAGTCGATCTGCTGTCGGGCTGGGCCAAGCTGATCCTGCTGCCAGGCACCGCGCTGGCGCTTCTGATGACGCGGGCCGAGATTGCCGGGAAGGACCGCGAGGGAAGTGTCTATACGCTGCTTTGTCTTGTGACGCTTGGGGCGCTGATGCTGGCGGGCGATGGCGACATGATGCTGCTGGTGCTGGGCGTGGTGCTGACGGGTCTGGGCTCCTTCGCGATGGTAGCCTGGCCGCGCGACGATGCGGCGACCGAGGCGGCGATGAAATATCTGGTGTTCGGCGCCGTCACCGGATCGGTGATGATCTACGGGCTGACCTTCTGGTTCGGTGGTGCCGGATCGACGCTTTTTTCCGAGCTTGGTGCGCTTCAGGACAAGCCGCTGATCGCGCTGGCGGGGCTGGTCGCGGTGCTGATCGGGCTGGGCTACAAGGCGGCGCTGGTGCCGTTCCAGTTCTGGGCACCCGATGCCTATGACGGCGCGCCGGTATCGGTCGCGGCTTTTCTGTCGGTGATCACCAAGGTGGCGGCGATTTTTGCCTTTGCACAGGTGCTGCGCGATCTGCCTGTCGCTACCGGCTGGCCCGTCGTCGTCGCGCTGATCGCGGCGGTGACGATGTCATTCGGCTATCTGGCCGCCCTGGTGCAGAGCAATGTCGTGCGGCTGCTGGCCTATTCCTCGGTGGCGCAGGCGGGCTATTTCATGCTGGGGATTGTGGCGCTTGGCACCAGTCCGTTGGCCCTGCCTTCGGTGATCGTGTTCGGCGCGGCCTATGTGGCGATGAACCTTGGGGCCTTTGCCGTCATCATGATCGCGGGGCGCAATCTGGACGATTTCAAGGGCTTCGGTCGCGCGCGCCCGGTGGTCGGCGTGGCGATGGTCGTGTTCCTGCTGTCGCTCACCGGCATTCCTCCGCTCTTCGGCTTTGTCGGCAAGGTTCTGCTGTTCGGTGCCGCGATCGAGGCGGGCTATTTGTGGCTGGCGGTGATCGGTATCCTCAACAGTGTGCTGGCGCTGGCGGTCTATCTGCGCATCGTGGTGCCGATGTATCAGGCGCGCGATGGCGAAGCGGTTCGGGCAGAGGTCGCGCTGCCGTTGTTGGTTGTGCTAGGTGCGACCGCGTTGGTCACGGCGCTGATGGGGCTGTTCGCGGGAGTGTTTCCCGGGTGACTTAAGGCGCGGTTTTGTGCCAGTCGGTCAAAGTGGTGATATTGCTATCCTAGCCTGCCAGCGGCTCGGCCATTCGCTCCGCATTCCCGGAATTAAGCAGCGTCTCGATATCAACATAAGCGCGGCGGGTGGCCACGGCCCCAGCCGCGATACAGTGGCGCTTTAGACCGAATTCAAGTGTGCCGATCGACTGTCCGAATTCAGGCTGGATCACAAGGTCCGCCTGCGCGAACCGCAACCGTGCATGTTCATACTGGCAGACTTCAATGGATCGCAGCATCGCCTGCATGCCGTTTTTCGGGCCAATGGTGTTTTCGCTCTGGCTTGGGTCCACGGCGATCACGACCTTTGCGCCAGTTTCCCTTGCAACATCGACCGGCGCTATGTCGGCATAGGCCCCGTCCATCAGCACATGCGGACCATCGACAAGGGGTGGCAATATTCCGGCGAGCGCCGCGCTGGCATAAATGTAATCTGTGGCATTCCCCTTGCCGAAAACCACACGTTTCCCGGTCAGCATATCCGTCGCGCAGACAAAGATCGGGATGCGACCATTCTTAAGATTTTTACCTTGCGTCAGACTGGACAGGACGCTGCGGCCCCATGTCTCGGTAGGCGTGCCAACGCCCCAACCGAAGTACATGTCCCGCGCGGCAAGCAGAGCGGTCCGAAGGCCCCTCATCCTTGCGGCCAGACCTGGCAGTCGAAAGCCCGGGGTTGCCGGAAACCCGCTGGTGTCCATGGCGACCAATGCGTCGAACCAATCGTCATTCAGGGCATAGGTGGCACCCACGACCGCACCCATGGATACGCCCACAATTGCACTTGGAACATAGCCTCGGGATATGAGTGCGCGTAGCACACCGGCATGCGACAGGCCCCTTGCGCCGCCGCCACTGAGTACAAGGGCGAAGGATTTGTGGGTCTTGTCGCTCGGCTTTGCGAGCACCGTCAATGTCTTGTCTCCATTTCAATGTTTCTTTCAGAACTGACGCAGGACGAGACACATCGTTACGCAACTGGACTTGCCGCATACTTTCCAAACTGAAGCGGAGGACACGCCCAGCGGACGTGGCCCGGACAATTCCGCCGATGTGCCGATGTAATGTCTGAAGCCGAACCGCGTCTATCACACAAACACCCAATCGGTAATTCCTGATCGCGATTTATATGGACTGGAGCCAAGCATGAAATCATTGACCCTTGAGGTCCGCGGGCTGTTCGAGGAACTCGATCATCTCGCGGTCGAACGCCATTTGTCAGCTCTCGACGGAGTGCACAGAGCCGAAGCGAACCCGGCATCGGCAAGCGTGACAGTCCAATACGACGAGACGGCAGTGGGCGAGGAAGAGCTGCGCAACACGGTTGAGGCCTGCGGATTCCACTGCGCCGGGGAGCGGGTTCCGAACCATGTCTGCCATGCCGACCATCAAATGTCTGGCGCAGAGGCCCCGGCTGGCCACGACGCGATGGCGCACGAGATGGGCCACGGCGGTGGCATGGACATGGCCAGCATGGTCCGCGACATGCGCAACCGCTTCTGGGTGGCGCTGCTGTTCACCATCCCGATCTTCACTTATTCGCCAATGGGTGGCCTGTTCACGCCACCCGCGCCGCCCTTCGGGCTGGAACTGGATCTGTGGCTGTTCTTCCTGGGTAGTGCCGCGATTATCTGGCCAAGCTGGCCGTTCTTCGTCGCCGCCTGGCGCGCCTTGCGCAACGGCATCCTCAACATGGCGGTCCTGGTCGTGCTGTCGGTTGGCACCGGTTATGTGTTCAGCGTCGGGTCTACCTTCTTCTTTCCGGGCGTGCAATTCTACGAGGCGGTGGCGGTGCTGCTGGTGTTCATCCTGTTGGGTCACTGGCTGGAGATGCGCGCGCGGGCAGGGGCCTCGGCGGCGATCCGGGCGCTTCTCGATCTTGCGCCGCCAATGGCGACCGTTATCCGCGACGGGCAAGACGTCGAGGTGCCTACCTCCGAAGTACTTGAGGGCGAGATCGTGCTGATCCGGCCCGGCAACAAGATCCCTGTGGATGGCGAGGTTGTCGAAGGCGCATCACTGGTCGACGAATCCATGCTGACAGGCGAGTCCATGCCGGTCAACAAGGCCGTTGGCGACACCGTGATCGGCGCCACCATCAACAAGAGCGGCAGTTTCCGTTACCGCGCCACCAAGGTCGGGGCCGACACCGCGCTGGCGCAGATCGTCAAGCTGGTGCAGGAGGCGCAGAACTCCAAGGCACCCGCCCAGCTTCTGGCCGACAAAGCCTCACAATGGCTGGTGCTGATCGCCGTCGTGATCGGACTTGCAACCTTCGCGGTCTGGTTCTGGTGGATCGGCTCGCCGCTTCTCTTCGCGCTGACACTGACGATCACCGTTTTCGTAATCGCCTGTCCTGACGCGCTGGGGCTTGCGACGCCGATGGCGGTGATGGTCGGCACCGGGCTGGGGGCGCAGCACGGTATCCTATTCAAGAATGCCGGTGCGCTGGAAGACGCGACCAAGCTTGACGTGATCGTCTTCGACAAGACCGGCACGTTGACGATGGGCGAACCGCGCGTGGTCGAAGTCGTGGCTGCTGAGGACAGCACCGAAGATGACGCGCTGCGGGCTGCGGCGGCCGTCGATCGCGGCTCGGACCACCCGCTGGCGCTCGCCATTGTAGAACGCGCTGCGGACCTCGACGTCCCGCAGATGGCCGAGTTTCTCAACCTCGAAGGCCGCGGCGCGCGCGCCGAAGTCGCAGGCAAGACCGTGCTGGTAGGCAATCGGCGCCTGATGGACGAGGAGGGTATCGACGTCGGCACCCTGACGGCGGAGGCCGAGCGCCTGAAGGGCGAGGGCCGCACGGTTGTGCATGTGGCGCAGGGCGGACGGATGCTGGGCCTGATCGCCATTGCTGATGCGCCGCGTCCAAGTGCGATGGCCGCCGTGGCCAAGCTGCGCGAACGCGGCGTCGAGGTGGCGATGCTGACCGGCGACAACGAAGGCACGGCGCGCCGCATCGCGGGCGAGCTGGGCATCGACATGGTGCTGGCCGACGTGCTGCCGGGCCAGAAGGCCGAGAAGGTGAAAGAGCTTCAGGCCCAGGGCAAGAAGGTCGGCATGGTCGGCGACGGCGTCAACGACGCACCCGCGCTGACCCAGGCCGATGTCGGATTTGCCATCGGTGCGGGTACGGATGTGGCGATGGAAAGCGCCGATGTCGTGCTGATGAAAAGCGATCCCTACGATGTCGTGGGGGCCATCGAGCTGTCGCGCGCCACCTTGCGCAAGATGCACCAGAACCTGTTCTGGGCCGTGGCCTACAACGTGGTCGCCTTTCCGATGGCGGCAGGGGTGTTTTATCCGTTGATCATCAGCCCCGCCGTGGCAGCACTTGCCATGTCGGGCAGCTCCGCGCTGGTGGCGGTCAACGCGCTGCTGCTGAAACGAACGCGGCTGGAAGGTATTGGTGCGGGCAAGAGTGGGTCCGCCAGCGGCGGCGGTCAGGGCGATGCGCAGGCAGGCCAGGTGCCGCTTCACGCCGCACACTCGCAGAAATCACATTGAAGAAGGGGGACTTGAGATGTCTGACACATCATCGACCAAGACACCGGACGGGAAGGGCATGGCGGCGCGGTTTCCCACCGCGTATTCCATCCTGTTCGGCCTGATCATCTTTGTCGCGCCGCTGACCTGGATTATCCCTGCGGGCCAATAGTCAGCGATTGACGACGCGAGGATCTGGCTGAGCCAGCCACGCACGGCGCGCACATCGCGAAGCTGCCCGGAGCGGCCGATGGCCCGGAGCATGAACACTTGCAGGACTTCTTCGGCGGCGTCTGCGGCCTTGGCGGGTGTGTCGGGCCGATCTTCTGTGGAAGATCGGTGTTTTCGGTCCTCATTCATATCGCACCTCTGTGGAGTACAACGCCGAAGCACCGGAAACGTTACAGCGTCAGGGTGTTTCGCTTGCTCCGATTGCTTGCGGTTCTGTCATTGCATCGCCGGAGCTCGAAGAATCGGAGGCTCGGCCAGCGCCCTCTGGCCTTCCCAGTGTAAGATCTAGGCGGGCGCAACGTCTTTTTACTTCGCCCCTGAGTTGGCACATCGGACATTTTCTGCAATTCCTGCCGCTTCTGATCTAGATAAGGAAATTCGATGTCGCCGACCGTCATATCCAAGATCTTTCTGGCCATGTTCCTGTGGGCGGCGTGCTTTCCGCTGATCACCGCGGGGCTGCAATACGCGCCGCATCTGACCTTTGCGACGATGCGGGCGGTTTTGGCAGGCGCGGCTCTGGTGGGGTTGGCCGTGATCTTGCGTCGGCCATTTCCGCGCGGCGGGCGCATCTGGGTGACACTGGCTGTCGTCGGCCTTGGGGCGACCAGCCTGGGGTTTCTGGGCATGTTTCATGCGGCCGAGTTTGTGTCTCCCGGCATCGCCACCGTCATCGCCAACACGCAGCCCCTGCTTGCAGCGATGCTTGGCGTCGCGTGGCTTGGCGAGCGCCTGCCGATGATCGGCTGGATCGGCCTGTCGGTCGGCTTCGCGGGTGTCCTCGTGATCGCCCTGCCGCAACTGCTGGACAGGGGGCAGGACGGCTCGGCCATCGGCTTTGCCTATATCGTTCTGGCGGCGGTCGGCGTGACCATCAGCAACGTGGCGATCAAGTCCATCGCGGACAAGGTGGACGGGCTTTTCGGAATGGGGGTGCAACTGCTCATCGGCAGCGTGCCATTGGCCATCGCGGCCTTCGCAATGGAAGATCCAACCGCGGTTCAATGGAACGCGGTCTTCACGCTATCCTTGCTGGGGCTGGCCCTTTTCGGCTCGGCGCTGGTGTATTGGGTCTGGTTCTCGGTCTTGGAGGAGGTCGAGTTGAACCGGGCAATCGTGTTCAGCTTTCTGGTCCCGATCTTCGGTCTTACGATTGGCGCGCTGTTCTTCGGGGAACGTCTGTCCGGCATTCAGTTTTCCGGTATTGCGCTGGTCATTCTGGGGATCGTGTTCGTCAATCTCAAGGGCAGACCACAAGGGTAGTCGTACCGCGCCGAAGGGAAACCTGACGCCGGCAGGTTGCAGTGCGACATCCTGGCCATCCCGTCACCGCCGAAAGCCACCTTGCTGCAGACGGACAGAAACCCGATGTCTTTCACACCCGCGCAACGGGCAGCAACGCATTTGATCCATGTCAATGCCCGCCCGCATTGAAACTGCAAGATGCAACAGTCAGACCATCGTTGCATGACAGCGCAAGATACGCGGAAAGGGCAGGGACATCATGGCATCGCAAGACAGTCGCAAGCGGGAGGTGCCCGACACTTCGCCGGAACGCGCGCTGTTGGACGGGCGCGGCGCGTTCATGGGGTTCCTGGTCAAACGGCTCGGCAACCGCGCGGATGCCGAGGATGTGTTGCAAGAGTTCTGCATCCGGGTGCTGACCCGCAAGGATCAGCTCCGCGATGTCGACCGGATGGATGCGTGGCTCTACACGATCCTGCGCTCCACCCTGAACGACCACTACCGCAAGGGAACCCGGCGCAGCCGTCTGGCGGCAGCGGCGGCGCGCGAACCCGAAGACTGGATCGCCGATGCGCCCAGTCAGATGGCGCGGCTATGCACCTGCCATGAGGGGCTGATTTACGAACTGCGCCCGGCGGAGTCCGAACTGATCCGGCGCATAGATTTCGGCGAGGAGGATCGAGAGACCGTGGCGGCCGATCTCGGATTGACGCGCAATGCCCTCGGTGTCCGGCTTCACAGGGCGCGCAGCGCTTTGCGCGAGGCGCTGACGGCGCATTGCGGCTCATGCTGTCGGGAGGACCGCGAGGATTGCTCCTGTCCGCCCGAAGGCTGCGCGAGCGTCGAACACGAAACCGATTGCGAAGACATGGGACAGGCACACTGATCGCCCTGCCGACGGGTCTGTAACGATTTCCATCTTCCGGCGTCTTCTTCTGTGACCAAGCCCGAAGGCTCAACCACAGGAGTCGCCTAGCCATGCCACGCAAGACGATGGATCGTAAATCAGGGGAAACCCGTCACTCATCATCCGACGACGATGATCTTCGCATCTTGTTCTCGCGGATGACCTGTGCCTGTGCCGAGACCTTCGGGCATGCCGACGCCCCGATGGCGCGGGCGTTGTTCAACCGGGTCGAAATGATGAACCAGCCTCCGTCACTCGCGGCGTGCGCATTGGGCATCGAGCCCGGCGATGCGTCCTATCTCCTGACCGGTCTGCGCGAGGATGTTGCGGAGGATCTCGTGCTTGTGATGCTCGCTGGACGACCCTCCGGCACAGACCCCCAGTCAAGAGGAAACCGAACATGAACAAGAGCCTGCGCCTTGCGGTGGAGCCGCCTGAACACGCTCCTGCACCTGTCGCTGACGATGCGAGCACGGGCGCGCGGACGCCCTATGCCCAAGACGCCTTTGAACGCTGGATCCTGTTCCTCGATGCGCTGCGCGAACGCGCCGACAACATGATCGCGCATGAGCGGCAGGGCATGCCGCCGCTGCTGGATTTCGACTACGAGCTTTTGCTTGACGCCCGCAATTTCGAGCGGCCCGCCAACTACGCACTGCTCAGGATCACGCGGGTCGGAGAGGATTGCTGGGACGATTGCGTCGATGCGGCCAAGCCGCCGGTGATCGTGATCGACCCGCGCGCCGGGCACGGGCCGGGCATCGGCGGGTTCAAGCGCGACAGCGAGGTCGGCATGGCGATGCACGAGGGCCACCCGGTCTATTTCGTGATCTTCTTTCCCGAGCCGGTGCCGGGTCAGACCCTGGCGGATGTGCATTATGCCTTGCGCGACTTCGTCTCCGAGGTCGCTCGCCGTCACCCGGACACAGCCCCCGTGCTCTACGCCAATTGCCAGGCCGGTTGGGCGGCCACGCTGCTGGCGGCGGATTGCGACGGTCTGACCGGTCCGATTGTACTGAACGGCTCGCCGCTCAGCTACTGGTCGGGCGAGGCGGCAAGCAGCCCGATGCGGATGATGGGCGCACTGTCGGGCGGGGCATGGGCCGCCCATATGATCTCCGATCTGGGGGACGGGCGGTTCGACGGTGCCTGGCTGGCACAGAATTTTGAGACCTTGCAACCCGAAAAGGCGATCTGGGACAAATACGCGAACCTCTTTGCCCATGCCGACACCGAACGCGAGCGGTTCCTTGAGTTCGAACGCTGGTGGAATGGATACTACACGCTCAGCCGCGAGGAAATCCTCGGCATCACGCAGAACCTGTTCATCGGCAACCGGCTGGAACAGGGCGAGATGCAGCTGGATGCGCATTGCACCGTCGATCTTAAGCGCATCAGCAATCCGCTGATCATCTTCGCCTCGGACGGTGACAACATCACGCCGCCCGAACAGGCAATGGGGTGGATTGGCAAGCTTTATCCCGATACCGATGCGCTCAAGGCAGCCGGGCAGCGCATCGTCTATATGACGCATCCGCGTGTCGGGCATCTGGGCATCTTCGTCTCCGGTTCTGTCGCGCGGCTCCAGCATCGTGCGATTCTGGAAAGCCTGGACGATGTCGAGGCCCTTTCCCCGGGTCTCTACGAGATGGTGATCGACAACCCGTCGGGTGACCCGGACTGCGAGACCGGCGATTTTGAGGTGCGATTCGAGCCGCGCGAGGTCGATGATCTGGGCATTGCATCGGACGATGCGGCCTTGAAACAAGTGGCGCAGATATCGCGGATCAACGAGGCGGTCTATTCGACTTTCGTCAGTCCTTGGATCCGCGCCGCGACGACCCCGGCCAGCGCTGAGGCGCTCCGTGCGCTGCACCCCATGCGCTGGACCAGAACGATGTTCTCCGAACAGGTGAACCCGTGGATGGCCCTGATCAAGTCCACCGCCGAAACGCTGCGCGAGACGCGCTCACCATTGCCGGACGACCACCCCGCGATCGTGGCCGAGCGTGCGCTGTCGGCGCGCACCGGCGAGGGTATAGGCGCATGGCGCAAGGGACGCGATGCCTGGATCACCTATGTCTTTGGCGCGATGTTCGGCAATTTCCCGTTCGCCGCAGCAACCACACAGGCAGAAAAACCGTCCGACTCATCAAAACTGGAGTGAACGAATATGGAATGGCTTTTTGAAAACTGGGTTTTGGTTCTCGTTTTCGGCGGAATGGCCGCAATGCACCTTTTTGGGCACGGACATGGCGGACACGAACATGGCAAGTCGGCCAAGCGTCATGGTGCGCACGACAAGAAGTCCGAAGCTTCCGCCGATACCGAGGCAGTGTCGGAGGATGCCTGAATTCGACGCATGCTGCGATCCTGCGGAACTGCTTGATCTGTCCGGCCGGAAGGGTCTGGTTGTCGGCATCGCCAATGATCGCAGCCTGGCCTGGCCCGCCGCCCTGCATTTCCGTCAAGCGGGTGCTGAGCTTGCCGTCACCTATGTCGATGAGCGCACCAAACCCTTTGTCGCGCCATTGGCCGAACGGCTGGAGGCCCCGATCCTGCTACCCTGCAACGTGAATGCGCTACACGAACTCGACGCTGTTTTCGAAGCCATCACCAAGCGCTGGGGAAAGCTGGACTTCATCTTGCATGCCGTGGGCAGCGTGCCGCCCGCTGACCTTCATGGCCGCCTGACAGACTGTTCGGCCGCAGGGTTTACCCATGCGATGCAGGTGTCCGTCCATTCGCTGATCCGCATGGCGCATCTGGCAGAACCCCTGATGAAGGGCGGCGGCAGCCTGATCACGCTGAGCTATCTCGGCGGCGAGCGCGTCGTGGAGAGCTACAACGTGATGGGGCCGGTCAAGGCGGCGCTTGAGGCCACGGTGCGCTATCTGGCCCACGAACTCGGGCCATCGAACATCCGCGTCAACGCCATTTCGGCGGGACCCGTGATGACCCGAGCGGCGTCCGGGTTGACCGGCTTTGCGGGTCTTCTGGACGCGACCGCGCGAGTTGCCCCCTTGCGGCGCAACGTCACGGCCGATGAGGTGGGCCGCGCCGCCTTATTGTTCGCCAGCGACTATACCGGGGGCATTACGGGCGAGGTGCTGCATGTCGATGCGGGTGTTCACGTCGAAAGCCCTGTCGCCGCAGCCGAGATGAACTCTAAATCGGAGAATTCACGATGATCAAAACCAGTGACAACCCCGGACAATCGCCCGCAACTGAGCGCCGCGATTTCCTGTATTATGCAACGGCCTCAACCGGCGCGGTTGCCGCAGGCGCGGCGGTCTGGCCTTTGATCAATTCGATGAACCCCTCGGCCGACGTGACCGCGTCCGGCACGGTCAGGGTCGATCTTTCCGGCGTCGAACCGGGCCAACGTATTACTGTGAAGTGGCAGGGGCGCCCGGTCTTCGTCTGGCGCAGGTCACCAGCCGCAATCGAGGCTGCACGGGCCGTCGATCTTAACCAGCTTCCCGATCCTGTTGACGAAGCGGGCGAGAATCCGAACGCAAGTGGCGAAGAGCAAGCACTGGATGAAAACCGCGCGGCGGGCGAGGATGGCGAGTGGCTGATCGTCATCGGTGTCTGCACCCATCTCGGGTGCATTCCACTAGGGCAGGATGGGTCGGCGGTGGGCGAGTTCGGCGGTTGGTTCTGCCCGTGCCACGGATCGCACTACGATACCTCAGGCCGGATCCGGAAAGGGCCGGCACCACGCAACCTTGACATCCCGCCCTATAATCTGGGCGACGACCTGCAACTCGTTATCGGCACCTGAAGTGCTGAACCGGCCAAAACTCAAGAAGGAGACTATGACATGCAAGCCAGGGATATCATGACGATATCGGTGATCTCGGTCCCACTGGAGGGACAAATCGAGGGCGCGGTACGCTTGATGCTCGACCACAATATCAGCGCGCTGCCCGTCGTTGACGCAGAGGGCGATCTGAAGGGTCTTGTCAGCGAAGGCGACCTCATGCGGCGCGTCCGCGAAACAGATGGACCACGCCGGTCATGGTGGCTCGAGGTGCTGGGCGGATCGGGCGATGCTGCCAGGGATTTCGTGAAGCTCAAAAGCCACCGCGTCGAAGACGTGATGACAAGGGATGTGGTTTCGGTAGAAGAAGACACCAATGTCGCAGAGATCGCGCGTCTTCTGGAAAAGCACCGGATCAAGCGCGTGCCGGTGGTGAGTTCCGACAAAGTAGTCGGCATCGTAAGCCGGGCGAACCTGCTCCACGCCTTGTCGGCGCTTCAGGATGGGGCGCTGCCGGAGCCGTTGGAGGACGACCGCGTGCTGCGTGCAAAGATTGAAGAGGCTCTGAAAGAAGTGCCTGGTGCAGCGGTCAACCTCATCAACTACACCGTGCACAAGGGGAATGTCGCCGTCTGGGGTGTCGCCGACAGCGATTTCGAGGAGAATGCGATCCGGGTTGCCGTCGAAAACGTGCCCGGTGTCAGGACGGTTGAGGTCCATATGGGCCGCCTGCCGGCCTGGGCTTACGGGATCTGACTCACGTTGCGGAGATAAACCCGGCCTGTCAGGACGTCGATCGTATCGAGGAGGGTTCGTATGATGGCGCTAACGCCAGGTTCCGCCGACCCTGAAGACAATACGATTGAAATCGTCGGGGCTGGTCCCGCAGGTCTGGTCTGTGCAATCGTTTTAGCCAAGGCCAATCGTCGGGTCGTGGTGCGAGAGTGGCACGAAGATGTCGGCCATCGGTTCCACGACGACTTTCAAGGCCTTGAAAACTGGAGCGACGCGCAGAACGTTCTGGACGAACTGGCTGATGCCGGTGTTGTCGCCGATTTCGATCATCGCGGTGCAACCGAAGGCTTCGTCTTCGACAGCCATGCAAAGGCCCACAGAGTGCATGGATCGAAGCCCCTGTACTATCTTTTGCGCCGGGGCAACGCACCGGGAACGCTTTACCGGTTCTTGCTGGATCAGGCCCGCGCGGCCGGGGCCGAGGTGCGATTCAACGATCGCGTGAAAAAGACCACGACCAACATGGTCCTGGCAGGCGGACCACGGCGGGCCGATATCATCGCCGTGGGCTACGTCCTTGACACCTCTATGGCCGATGGTGCGTGGCTGGCCTTCGGGACCGAGCTTGCCCCGAAGGGCTACGCCTATCTGCTCGTGCACCGGGGGCGCGGCACGGTGGCCAGCTGCATGTTTTCAGGTTTTCGCGATCAAGCGAAATATCTCGCGGCAACCGTGGAATACTTCAAGCGTCACGCGGGCCTGGAGATGAAAACGCCGCGAGGCTTCGGCGGTTTCGGGAAAGTCCGATTGCCGCGCACGCGATGCAGGGTGGAAACGCGGTGATCGGCGAACACGCGGGTTTCCAGGACGCGCTGGCGGGATTCGGGCTGCGCTATGCGATGCGATCCGAGCCCCTGGCGGCCCAAAGCCTGATCAGCGGCGTCGACTACAGGAAAGCCTGGCGTGAGGCGCTGCAACCCGGCCTGCGCGGTGGTGTCGTCAATCGGTACCTGTTCAACCGGACGGGCGCCCGCGGGATCGACTACCTGATCGGAAAGCTGGGATCGACCGACACTGGCATTGCCTTGGGCGAGGCATATCGGCTTTCATTGCCCAAGCGACTGCTGCTGCCGCTCGCCCGTTTTCACTACCGCAACCCTTTGGAGGACCGCAGTTGCAGCCATGAGAACTGCGATTGTGTCGGGTGCCAGCACGGCGCCCATGAAACAGCGAACACCTGACGGATGTGCAGTCTTGCCTTTTCGCGCTGCAAGCATGGCTCCGACATCGTGACATCGATGTTGCGACCGAACCAGTGGGGCGGTAGGCCGCGATCATGAGCACCCCGCGCGCACCTCGCGAAAACTCCCTGACGATGCCACAGGCGCGGGCAGCGATGTGTGTGCCAAATCTGGGCGAAGGGTCGGGCGCTTTCCAGCTCTTTGTCGAGGGGGATGCCCTGTTCGATGCGATGATCACGGAGATCGAGGGCGCGACCGAAGCAATCTGGATGGAATCCTACATCTTTGCCACCGACGAAGTCGGCGCGCGTTTTGTCTCCGCCCTTGCAGCCAAGGCGCGAAGCGGGGTTGACGTTCGGTTGCATCTCGACGCTTTCGGTGCTGGCCAGCGGGATTTCGACAAGTTTCGGCGGGAATTGGAACGAAGCGGTGTGCGGTTTCGCTGGTTCCGCCCCTTCGATCTCCGACACCCGCTGCGATATTTCCAACGCAATCACCGCAAGCTTCTCGTCGTGGATGGCCGGGATGCCTTCCTGGGCGGTTTCAACATTCGCCGGTTAAACTCGCGTCGGCTTCATGGTGCAAGCCGCCAGCGCGATACCCATGTGCGTGTCCAGGGGCCGTTGGCGACGCTTGCCGCAAGTCATTTCATTCGACTCTGGCGGGAGGCCCGCCCGCTTCCGGCAAACGCAATTCCCGAAGAGGCCGACGGCATCGAAGGACTGCTGGTGCCTAGCTATTCGCGCAAGTGCCAGAAAAGGCTCGCCTGTCTGCATGCGGGACTGATCGGGATGGCACAATCCTGTGTCTATTTGACGTCGCCCTATTTCAGCCCGGGCACCGTGGTCGACCGGGCGCTTCAGGATGTCGCGCGTCGCGGCGTGGACGTCCGTCTGCTGGTGCCACGCAGAAGCGATCCCCTGGTCGCCGGCTGGGCGACGCGGGCGGCATATGCGCAGCTTCTCTCGGCGGGCGTGAGGGTCTACGAGTACTTGCCACGTCAACTGCATGCCAAGACTTCCGTCGTCGATAATGGCTGGTCGATCGTCGGATCGGCAAACCTCGATTACCGAAGCCTGTTCATCAATCAGGAGCTGGTCCTCTTTGCGCATGACCGCGTTTTGGCCGGGCAGTTGCAGGCGCAGTATCTGCGAGATATTTCAGATGCCCGTGAAATCACGCTTCGGACCTGGCGTTCGCGCGGCTGGCGCGCGCGTGGTTTCGAGTTGATCGGATGGGCTGCGCGACGGCTGCTGTAATCGGCAGCGATGTGGGAAAGGACTGCGCTCAGGTGCCTGTTCTCGGTGATCGCGGCGTGCGTGACGCGTTGTTGGTGTGGATCAAAGATGGAGCAGGGCAGGGCAACGCCGTTGTGCCGAATCTGAATGCGCCCGTCGGGAAACTCGTAGGTGTCGGCGTATTTGCCAACCAGACCGCGCGTTACGTCGTTGACTTCCAGACGTATGCGCTTGTGATCGTACTTCAGGGTCAGATCCTTGCTGACATAGCGCTTGTTGCGCAGACAGAAGTCTCGGCCGCGATCGTGCTCACCGGCACTTTCGCATTCAGCATGTCTTCGATTGCGCGTCGCTCACGCAAATCCAGCTCTGTATGGGCCATGTCCGTTCTCCTTGCTTTTCAGCAAGATAGGGGATTTGTCGCAACCCAGTTTAGAATGTGCCCAGCGTACAAGTTTTTGGCGCATAATTAGATTTATGTTAAGTATTAAATCCATATTGATTACACTAAGTCTTGCAATAATATATTTTCGTATGTATATTGAATGTGTCTTGCGGAGGTTTGTTTACCATGTATTTCCCGGCCAAGAAACATGTCCTTCTCTTTGTGACCGCCTTGGCTTTTGCGCATATTTTTCTTCCCAAAAGCAGCCGAGCGCAGAGCTATCCCATCGATTGCGCAATACTCCTCTGTCTGTCCGGGGGTTGGCCAGCATCTGTCCCTTGTTCTCGAGCGCGCGCGGAGTTCATCCGCCGGATCACGCCCTGGCCGGTCGAGCCGCCACTGCAGATCTGGCGCTGCCCGATGGGTGCGACTTACGAGATCGAACCTCGGCCGCGCAGAACTGACCGGATCTTCGATGCCTTGTCCCCAAAAGATGATAGTCGGCCGCGCCAGTCCTTTCCCGCGAGCCATCATACACCTGAAGCAATGACAGGAGCGGCCGTTTGGCGCTTTGACGAAACCTCAGACGAGCTCGTCCCAGTGGATTTTGCCCTGCACCTTGTCCAAGAGCGTGCAGACGTCGACATAAGCGGCCCGGAGTTCAATTTCGTGCGCTCTATCCGAGTTTTTGACGTCCGTTTCGCGTCACAGAGACTAGCCGGAGAGAACGATCAGTGCCGACGCCATGCACTGGTCTACCTCGGCACATACAGCACGCAGGGCGAATTTTCATGGGCATTATCTGCACCGGCGGCTCTACCCGACGCTCATATCGGGCTTGAAGGCTGGGGATCGGATTGTCCGAACATCACTAATCGCTCGGTGTTCGTGGACTGGCGCGACTACGCGGGCAACTATGGGTTTGAGCAGGTGAACTACTGACCGGTTAGGCGTGCCACACATCCGGTGCAAGCGCCGCAGGCGCGAGCGATCCAAGCCAACGTCATCGGTTTCTTGCGGCACTTGCGGGCCGGGGTGATATTGAGAAGCCAGCCGTTAATTGCCTAGGTGACGGCTCTCGAAATTCCGTAAGCGTCCGGCGTCACTGCTCTGCCGCACATAGAGGGTGATTGATAGTGTCCACCACGAGATAGTGGACACTATGGTGGCGTTATGGCGCGTCGGACGAAGCGGCTTTGGACGGACGAGGAGAAGCGTTCGATCTGTTTGCAGACGACGGCGCCGGGTGTGTCGGTTGCGCGTGTAGCACAGCGCTACGCGATGAACGCCAACCTGATCTTCAAGTGGCTGCGCGACCCGCGCTATGCGCCGGAGGTCCCGGCGGAGCCGGATGCGGCCTTTTTTCTTCCCGTCGAGATCGTCGAGCGACCCATGCACGAGAATAGCGAAGCCGCCGCAGGTCCGGTGTCCGCGGCAGGCGCGATCGAGATCGATACCGCGGGTGGCCACCGGCTGCGGATCAGCGGGACCTACGATCCCGAGGCGCTTGCCCGGCTGATCCGGGGCCTGTCCGGATGATCCCGGTACCGACGAACACGAAGGTCTGGCTGGCGGCAGGCGTGACGGACATGCGGCGCGGGTTCACCACGCTCGCGGCCCAGGCGGAGACGGTGCTGAAGCAGGACCCGTTCGCCGGGCACATGTTCGTCTTCCGCGGTCGGCGCGGTGATCTGATCAAGATCATCTGGTGGGATGGCCAGGGTGCATGCCTGTTCAGCAAGCGTCTGGAGAAGGGCCGGTTCGTGTGGCCGTCGGCGAAGGAGGGCAAGATCGCGCTGACGCCGGCGCAGCTGGCGATGCTGCTGGAGGGGATCGGCTGGCGTCTGCCGCAGCGCAGCTGGGCGCCGCTGAAGGCGGGATAAACCGAGCGCGACCGCACGTTTGGGATTCCTGTCTCAACCTTGTTTTGCTATGATTGGCCATGCTGGACGTGGCCAAATCCCTGCCCGAAGATCCCGAGGAACTACGACGGTTCACGACGCTTCTGCTTGCCGAGGTGAAGTCGCAGGCGATGCTGATAGAGAAGCTGCGTCACCAGCTGGCCGGTCACCGCAGCCATCGCTTTGGCACCTCGTCGGAGACGACCCAACAGCTTCAACTGGCTTTGGAAACCAGTGAGATCTCCGTCGCCAAGATGACCGCGAAGCTGCGGCTTCCGGACGAAGACGAGAAGGACAAGCCGAAGCGCCGTCCCCTCCCGGATCACATCCCGCGCCAGGAGATCGAGCTGACCACCGGCGACGAGGACTGTGCCCATTGCGGTGGCACGCTGCGACGCCTGGGCGAGGATGTGACCGAAGAGCTGGAGTATGTGCCAGGCCGGTTCATCGTAAACCGGATCGTCCGTCCCCGCATGGCCTGTTCCGGTTGCGAAGCCTTCACCCAGGCTGCTTTGCCATCGCGACCGATCGAGCGCGGTCGCCCCGGCCCTGGCCTGCTGGCCCATGTCCTGGTCTCCAAATATGCCGACCATCTGCCGCTCTATCGCCAGAGCCAGATCTTCGAGCGCGAGGGGCTCAACCTCGACCGTTCGACACTGGCCGATTGGGTCGGCAAGTCCACCGCACTGCTGGAACCGCTCGCCGATGCCATCGGGCGGCATGTGCTGGGCGGACAGGCGATCTTCGCGGATGACACCCCGGTCAAGATGCTGGCGCCCGGCACTGGCAAGACGGCGACAGCGCGTCTCTGGGCCTATGGTCGGGACGAGCGGCCCTGGAATGGCGATGATCCACCCGACAGCTGGTATTGCTTCTCGCCCGACCGGAAGGGAGAGCATCCGAAGGATCATCTGGCAGGCTATCAAGGCTGGATGCACGCCGACGGCTACGCCGGGTTCGAGAACATTTACCGGTCAGGCGACATCCACGAGGTCGCCTGCATGGCCCATGTCCGGCGCAAGTTCGTCGACGTCCACAGGGCCCAGGGATCGGCCATCGCCGACGAGGCCATTCGGCGCATCGCGCAGCTCTATGCCGTCGAGAAGGAGGCGCGGGGATTGCCGCCGGACCGGCGTGTCGAGATCCGCCAAGCAAGATCTGCGCCGATCTTCGACGGGTTGGAGAGCTGGCTGCACGACCAACTGCCAACGATCTCAGGCAAGTCGCCGCTGGCCATGGCGATCCGATATGGACTGACGCGCATGAAGCGGCTGCGGCCCTATCTGGACCACGGCTTCCTCGAACTGGACAACAACACGGCCGAGCGCGCCATGCGGTCAGTGGCCGTTGGTTGCTCATTATGCACCCCCTTCGTAAGTGTTTGAAAACATTGAAAGCTGGTCGTCGAACTCAGCGCGACACGGGCGTCCTTTTCGTTCGAGAGCGGTTTTAACGTTATCCGAATGCAGGTCAGTTGTCCGTATTTGGTATGGTGCGCCATCGACCACCTGATTTGCAGGCAGAATACCGTCCTTTATCAGCTTGCGGATGACGTGATTGGTAACACCGAGCTCTTTCGCAGCCTCGGTCATAGTGCGCCACGGGCTGTCCTTATCTGCAGACATGTATCCGTGAATGTCATTCACACGCCGGATGGATGAAACGCGTTTCGCATTCCAGGTCTTGCCCTGACCGGTCGGCATGCCCATGCGGTTGAGACAGGCCGCGATCGCCTCATCGGACCAGCGTCCCGCCATCTCGCGGATAATCCCCAAAGCCTCGGCACTGGTTCGAGCATTGTGTTCTCCGGTCTTCGGCTTCTTGACGCGCAATTCGGTATGCCGGCCGCCTTTCCAATGGACGACCAAAACGATTTCCCCTGTATCGTCGTCGATGTCCGCTACAATGTCTTCGATCAGTGTCCTGATCAATCGTTGCTTGTCGCGCATGGATGTCGCCGGAGCTGTCCAGGCGGTCTCAAGGTCCTGCGCCAGCCCTTCAAGGCGCGTGACATCTACCTCTGGTGCCGCTGCGATATCCGTATCGAGACGCTGCTCGAAACTGCGAACGCGCCCCAAGGCTTCTTCCCATCGTTTCTCCAGCTCTGATGCGATAAGGCGGTTATCCGGGTCACAGGCGGCATAGCGTCGTTCCGCCAAGGATGCATCGTACCGGGCTTGCTGCAACTCCATCTCGAGCACCAACCGCCTGTCTTCGGTAGCTTGTTTCAACATGGCACGTGCCTCGATGGCGGCATCGATGGCAAATGGCGCCACAGCCTCAAGAACGGCATCTGCAATGAGCTTGTCGGGCCGGAACCCACCGAAGGTGATGCAGCGTTTCTGCCCGAGTAGGAGGTTTGGATTGTCGCAGCGGTAGACGGGGCGTGGAGTGCGGCCTGTATAGACCACATGCAACCGCCGTCCGCATCTCGCACAACAGAGGAGACCGGCAAGGAGCGCACCACCGCCGCGACCAGACTTGACCCCGCCAGCACGTCCGAAAGCGTTCTTGGCCAGCTGCGCCTGATTGCGTTCATATTCCTCCCAATCGATGTAACCGACATGGTGGTCTCTTATGACCACATCCCAGTCTTCGGGGGACTTGCGGTTCTTGTAGGTGACATGCGCGCGACCGTCCCGGATTTTTGCTTGCCGCCCGGTTTTACCATAGGCGTAGACCCCGGCATAAAACATGTTCTTCAACACGCTGATCACGTTACGGTAGCGAATGGGTTGCCATTCGAAACTTGTCAGCCGAATGCCATCTGAGGGTCTGGGAAAATGAATACCTTCGCTCGACATGGATAGAAGAACCTGCCGAGCGCTTCCAAGCTCGCGGAACCGGCAGAAGATCTGCCGGATGACCTCCTGGATGCGGAGATCGGGATCGAACATTACCCCGGCGTCGCGATCCCACAGGTAGCCGATCGGCGGCGTATACCGCAGTTCGCCTCGGCGCGCTTTTGCTCTTGCGGCTTCAACCATCCGCGTGCGTAGAACGCCGAGTTCGAACTCGCTGATGCTGCCCTTCATGCCAAGAAGCAGCCGGTCATTTGGATGGCGCGGGTCGTAGACGCCGTCATGGTCCACGACACGCGCATCTACCAGGCCGCAAAGCTCCAGCATGTGGTGCCAGTCCCGCCCATTGCGGGCCAGGCGCGACACTTCCAGGCAGAATACCGCGCCGATCGACCCCGAACACAGCATGGCGACAAGCCGTTCGAAACCGGGCCGGGCCTGGCAGCCGCTGGCTGATACGCCAAGATCGTCGTCGATGACATCGATCCCGGCAAAGCCATACCCGCGGGCCATCTCCACAAGATCGTATTGTCGGCGCTGGCTCTCGAGGTTCGTCATGACCTGACTCTGCGTCGACTGACGCACATAGATCAACGCCTGACGCTTGAGCAGCTCGGGCGGAAAGGTGAGGGCCATGTCATTCATCGCAGCACCCTCCCGGAACGGATTTTGCCGCGGTCAGGAGCACTTGCGCCAGCGCAGTCACGATCGCTCGGTATTCTGGTTCCGTCAGCAATGGTGCCGGTGCCAACGGCAGTGGCAATTGGGTTGGTGTCGGGGATCTGTGATGCGTCATTCGGGGCCTCCATGGGTGAGTCGTCACCCTTGAACCCTCGCCGGAAACCGAGGTGCTGGAGAACCGAATGAAGTTCGAAAAGCGCCTCCGTGGACACTACGGGTTCGCCAAGCTCGAAACTCTGACATACTGAAGCATCCAGAATCCAGGCGGGTGCAAGGATCGCAATACCTGGATCGCGCTCGAGACCGACATGTTGGCCATCACCGCGATTGAGGGTCCTGAAAACCTTCACGTCCGCGCCAAAATAGGCATGCCATCGATAATGAACCCGATAAACCTGCCCGACATGGGCAGAATGAATGGGAACTGGCCATCGGACGCAAGAACTACCTGTTCGTCGGATCGCAGACCGGCGGCCGCGCCGCCGCCATCGCCTACACCCTGATCGAGACCGCCAAGCTGAATGGTGTGGACCCGCAGAGATGGCTCGCCGATACGCTGGCCTGCATCCCCGACTACAAGATCACCCGCGTAGATGATCTCCTGCCTTGGCACTGGTCGAATAAGGCGGCCTGACCGGACGCTTACGAAATTCCGGTCGCTCACAAAGGATTAACAGGTTAGATGTGGACTTTGTGGACGTTCGCTGCTGCGGCGCCAATGACCGCGTCAGAACGTAGCCATTTTCACAACCAGATCGACGTGCGGGCTACAGTCCAGTTTTCCGTCGAGTACATCGGCAACGTCCCACCACCGCGCATCGCTCACATCGTCCTGCGCTATAAGATTGCCCGAGCAGTAGTCACAAAGAACCGCCGCCAGCAGAAAATGAAAGCGGATTGACCCATCTCTGTCCCGGTCAACTACGTCCACATTCGTCAGGTAGCGAACGGGATGGCTGGCCACGCCCGTCTCTTCGTATAGCTCACGCGCCGCCGCCTCCATCGCGGTTTCACCGAGTTCTACATGCCCCCCGGGAAAGCCCCAGAGACCGGCATCCGGCTCGTTACGCCGTTTGACGAGAAGCACCTGATCGTCTCTCAACAAGACCGCAAGAGCGGCGAGCTTTGGATACTGCGTCATGTGGCCCGCCTTTCCGCACCCGGAAGCGACAGGAACCCGGCCAGAACGATGACGACGATACCGGCCAGCGACAGGGCGTCCGGCAGTTCCGCAAAGAACAAGCTACCCCAGAACAGGCTGAACACGAGATAGCTGTAATCGAACGCAGCCACCGTCGCGGGCGGGCCGTTCTGGTAGGCGATGGCGGCACCCACACTGCCGATGAGGGTCACTGCCGAGAGTGCCGCGACGGTCCCGATAAGCGCGAAATCCAGGCTTTGCCACGGCCCGAAGATAAAAGAGCCCTCCTGCCCGGCGAAAAGGCCCAGACCGGCTCCGGCGACGATGAACGCGATGTTGAGCGCCAGCGCCAGCGCGAACGGATCGTCGTCACGGCACTTGAGCGAGGTCAGTACCATTGCACAGGCATAGAGAAACGCGGCCAGCACCGGCAGAAGGCCGGAGATTTGAAACCCGGAGGTGTCCGGGCGCAAAATCAGCACCACACCCGCAAAGCCCAGACAGACCGCCAATAAGACACGCAACGGAGGCTGCCGCCGGGCCAAAAGGGTTGTGAGAACGGTAATCAGGATGGGCGAGGTGTAGTAGGACGCCGCCGCCAGCGAGAGCGGCATGAGTGGCAGGGCGGAATAGTAGCAGAGCCACATCGCGACCAGCAGCGCACTCCGCACCACCACCCAGACCAACGAACCGACTGCGCGCGGGCCGCTCCGCCGGGCCAACAACCACAGGACCGGCAAGACCAGAGCCGACCGCAGGACATACATCTGCCAGAGCGGCAGCTCCAAAGATGTCGCTTTTATGATCGCATCGCCAAGTGACAGCGCCAGAACCGCGATGATGACGGCGATGACCGCAAAACCCGTGCGATAGACTGGTCCAATGTCCGTCATGTTCGCGCTGCCTTTCCATTAGAGCGCCTGGCCCCTCCATAGGCCGCGAAAACCGCGCCCGCGAAGTAGATCATGAGACCTGTCAGTGTCGCAGGAGCGTAGTCCACGCGACCTTCAACGATCTGGAACAGAAAGACAAACAGCGGCCCAAGCGCAGTGATCGCAGCCAGTGTCAGGGTGGACATCAGCGAGATCGCCTTTTGCATAGCAAAGACAGGAAAGGCCATGATCGCAAAGCCGATCAGCACGACAACAAACAGCCCGCCCGGATCGACCGGGCCTTTTTCATCGAGACCGAGCCATGCAGACACCAGAGCAACCACTACATAAAGCGGAAAGCGAAGCCCGTATTGCGCGACCGACGCGACGCCAAGACGGTCGAGCCGCTGGCTGTAGATCATCATGGCCGCAAGGCTGACCGCTGACACGCAGGTTAGAAGCAACCCGGCCAAAGCGACCGTCCAGCCGCCACGCACGAAGCCGGATTGCCCAAGCAGGGTGATCGCCGCGAGAAAGCCCATGCCGATCACGACCACGCCGAGGCCCAAGCCTTCGGTGCGGCTCCGCAACCGCGCGGCTTCTGGCACACCGAATGCCGCTGCGACGAGTATGGAAACCGGGATCAGGCCAGAGAAGATCGTAAAGACGATCGCCGGTTCGATCATTTGCAGCGCGAAGAAATAGGCGACCCAGACGAAAACCGTCGAAAGGTTCAGCCCGAGCAGGCTGGCAGGGTTCGCCCGGGCCGTGACCAATTGGCCTGGCGTGCGGACACCCGCCCAGATCAGCGTCCCTGCCGCCGTTACACCAAACACCGCCGCGCCGATCAGGAAGGAATCGTAGTCCTGGAAGACGCCCCCGAAAAAGCCAGCCTGTGCAGCTTCGAGGATGACGAAAGAGAAGGCCCAGATCAGGCCGAAATGTGCAGAGTTCATAGTCACCAGCTCCTTTTTCAGCCCTGATACGGCGAAACTGATGGCAAAGGTGGTCAAATTAACCGAATATTCGGCGAATTGGACCACGGGAAACAGACGATGGATGATTTGGACCTTCGCATTATCACCGCCCTTCAAACGGACGGCACACTCACCAAGGCGAAGTTGGCGGAGGCCGTCGGCTCGACTCCCTCTACCTGCCTACGCCGCGTGGCCGATCTCCTTCGGAGTGGTGTTTTGACCGGCTGCGTCTATCTGGCCGATCCCTCCAAGCTCGGGCGTGGCATCCGCGCCATCATCACGGTTACGACGCGCGATCACACCAAGGACCGGCGAACCGGCTTCGCGGCGCGAATTTCAAAGGAAGCGGCGATCACCGAAGCCTATGGCGTAACAGGTGACCTCGATGCCGTGCTGATCGGGCACTTCACCGACATGGAGGAATATCAGGCACTGTGCGACCGGCTGTTCGACAGCGACCTTGAGGTGGTGCGCTATACGACCCTCTTCGCGGTCGAGACTTACAAAGAGACAACTGCGATCCCGCCTTCAAGTTCAGTAGGGCTCGCAAAGAGCTGACCTTCGATGCGATGCAGAGTCTTGAAGGTGTGCGTTCAACCGTCATTCGTCGCAGACACTCTCAGAGTCAACTCTGCCCGAGGCACCGCTTTATGAAAAGATATCCTCGATTGGCTTCGACCTGTTATGACTGATCCTGCCAGCTGGCGAGCGTCGGAGTTTCGGCCAATCCACCGAAGTCGATTTCTCGCTTTTCAGCGTCACTGAGATCAGGCCGACACTTTGAAACCAGCTGCGGGCCGTTGACGTCCCACATTACCGCCAGCGCGCCCGTATTCCAGCGATACACCCAACCGACAACGCTACACCCATCCGTCCCGATCAAATTCGCTATCGCGACGCCTTCGATCTCATCTTCGTTCACTGTTTACTAACTTCCTACAATTCGGCGTTGTGGACAGCAGCCTGGATCTCAAATCGCTTGCTGCAACCGCATGCCGAGCCTCGTTAATATCGGTTACTGTTCGCCCTCGTGGTAACGACCTTCGCACGGCATGAATTCAGCTCCCGCGTTCTCAATCAATTAAATGCTTCAAATCCTGTGGTCGGGCTCCGTGGCGGCTTCGACGATCGCCAGAACCTCGAACGGGTCAAAGCCGATGGCACGCGCCAGAACGACCAGTTCGACGACGTCGACCCGGCGCTGACCGCTTTCAAGACGGGCAATAAGGGATTGGTGGCATCTGAGCCTGTCCGCCAAGTCTTTCTGACCAAGGCCCGCTTTGACACGCGCGTCGACCAACGCCTGACAGAGTGCCACCTGTCCCCTGCTTCTGATTGTATTTGCCACGCGTCACATACCTTTTGTGACGTCGCTAGCGGATGAAATCCGTTATCTAAAAAGTAGATATTTGGGGGTGTTATCGGCGTCCTGTTTTCATGGGGTGCAAGTCTGATGCATCCCTCGTGACCCATCAATCCCCCACCAGCTGCAGAAATCGGCCATAGTCCTCGCTGACTTCGCGCGCTTCCTCGAAGGCGCGGGCGCGTTCGCTGTCGAGGCAACGGAAGTAGCTCTGGATATCCTGGATGTAGCCTTCGAAATCGCCACGGATGATGTCCGCATAGTCACGGGCCGCTTGCGAATCGCTTGGCAGGAAGGGCCGGGGCGGTGCGAGGCAGGATTCCGTGAAACCCGGCCCGGGGGCGCAGATCAGAAGGGCCAAAGCTTGCAATGGGAGCAGGCCTGTCAACCTTGGGTTTCTCAAACCTGTTATCTCCTTGATCGTGGGCATTGGCCGTGACTAGTGTTTGGGTAACCAAACTACAGCCAAAGCACGATATTACATCTTGCGGTTGATAATATACTATCGTAACTCTGGGCTTCAAGTGGGAATGCCCAGGGTCGCGCCATTGGAGAAAGCGTGAGCCGGGCCATGAACTGGGACATCGAAGCACCAAATGTGGTTACGGAAGCCAGGTTCCGCGAGCTCGTGGAAAGCGGCTATAGCGCAGAAATCCTGTGCCAGGAGTCGGCACATAAGAAAGGCCCCAGCTATTACGGGGTCTGGATCATGCGCGTTGTCTCTGATGACGGGGTGGAAAAGCTCCTCGTCACCGCCCGCACGCGGACGACCTACAACGATATCAAGATCCGCGAGTTCAAGACGATCTCCGGCGTGGTGTCTTTCTTCATTGGCCTTGGCTTTGCGCATGTCGACCTGCCGCTTAAGGCGGGTACAAGCCGCACGCATAAACTCGCCCCGCCAGACAAAGCCCCATCAGACAAGGGCGCTGACAACTAACCTCGTCTGTCTCTGGCTGGTCGCAGCACCTGCCTCAGCGCAAATGGTCCTGATCATGGAGAGCGACGGCTCTCTGACCCCGTCCCGGTCTCAGAGCGGTTTTGCCCGGAACTACAATGACGGCGTTGGTCAGGGATCGGCCTCCGATGGTTTGGCCATTCTTGGTGAGACTGAGGCAGCTTCCGAGCCTGACGCACTGAGGTTTGCGGCACTCGCCCAGCCAGCACCCCTGCCCCGCGCTGACGTTCTCCTGGGCATCGAGGCAACGGCCCTGCGCTATGCCAGCCATCCCGGTTTGCGCCGCGCAGAGCTCTCCGTGAGGGATTGGCTGGCTCTCTATCGGGCCAATATCGAGGTCGAAAGCGCCTACCGGCAGGATGCGATTTCAAGTGCAGGTGCCATTGGCCTTGGTCAATTGATGCCAGCGACGGCGCGTGATCTCGACGTCGATCCGCGTGACCCGCTGCAGAACCTCGACGGTTCCGCCCGCTACCTCGCGATGATGTTGGAGCGCTTTGGCGATCCGCGCCTGGCGCTGGCGGCCTACAACGCGGGGCCAGACGCAGTGCGCCAACACGGTGGCATTCCCCCTTACCGAGAAACCCAGAACCACGTGGCCCGCGTCCTGGCCGTCGTGGCCCGATTGGAAGGATCAAATTCATGAGACAGATTTCAAACCTCTTTGTCGCCTCGCTGGCGCTATTCCTGCTCATTGCCGAACCCGCCCTTGCGCAGAGCATCGATCTCTCCCCGATCCAGAGCTTGTTGCAGGGCATTGTCGATGCGCTGACCGGCCCGCTTGGCGTCGTCATCGCCACACTCGCGGTCCTCGGCGTTTTCTTGAGCTGGTTCTTCAACATCATCGATCTGCGCCAAGCGCTTTGGGTCCTCGTAGGGATCGCTGGTGTCGCGGCCGCCCCCACCATCGTTGCCGCGGTCTTTGCCAGCTGAGGTTTTCCATGGCTGAACGCTCGCCCCTCTTCCTGGGTCTCGTGCGCCCGCCCAAGCTTTTGGGCCTGCCCATCATGTATGCGATGGTCTGGCTCTTCGGCTCAGTACTCTTGTTCGTCTGGGTCCAGCACATCGCGGTGCTGGCTGTCGCCACCCTACTCTATCCAGTGCTGTGGAAGGCCGCGGATTGGGACCCGCGTTTCATCGACGTAATGATGACGGCGCTGCAGGAGACACCGCCCACGCGCAACCGCAGCATCCATGGCGGGGACAGCTATGCCCCGTGATGAAGCGCTCGACCTCCGCACAATGACGCCAGACTGGTATGCGCGCGAGACCCGCCTCGCGCATATGCTGCCCTATGTGAGCCTCGTCGATGACCAGACCGTGCGCACCCGGGTGAACGAGCTCTTTCGGTGCATACGGCTCGAGGGGATCAACAGCTACACGACGGATGATGCCTATCTCGACAAGGTGACAGCGCTTTTTGCCCGCATCGTCGCGCAACTTGGGCCGGAATTCAGCTATTACGTCCACAAGGTCTCCAAGGCGATCAAACCGAATCTGGACCCCATTCGGGAGGACAGCTTCGCAGGAGAGGTCGACCGGCGCTGGCGCGCGAAACTCGAGACCAGCGGGCTGCGCGACAAGACGCTGACGCTCACCGTCATTCACCGCCCACCCCCGAAAAGCCTCTTGCCGTTCCTCAGCCGCAGCGCGCCGGACCGTCTGAGAGAGGAGACCCGCAAACGCCTGCAGCGCCTTGGCGAGGCCGTGAACGTCTTCCTCTCGGGCCTCACAGAGCTCAAACCGCGCCTGCTGTCGGCTGCATCGGGGGAATTGGTGGGGTTTCTGGGCGCGCTGAACACGGGCACCGAGCTGCCGCTCTACCCTGCAAACATCTACGGCTTTTTGTCCGTCAACGTCGCCAATACCCGCGTGACGTTCCACGGCGATCATTTCGAACTCTCGGAAGGCGTCGTGGGCCATCGCTACGGCAAGAGCTTCACCATCGGGGAATACTCGGAAGGCACCTCCTGCACCATGTTCGACATGCTGAACCTACCGGTCGACATGATCGTCACCCACTCCTTCACGCCGATCAATTCGAACCTCATGGCGGGCCGTATCAAGCGGCAAAAGCGGCAGATGCAGGCGAGCCAGGACGCGGCCCTCTCGCTCATGGAAGCCCTCGATATCGCCGCCGATGATCTCGAGGCCAAGCGCCAAAGCTTCGGCGAACACCATATGGTCGTGACGCTCTTCTGCGACACGCTCGAAGAGCTGCAAACCCTAAGCGCGGAGATCGTAAACGCCGCCGCGACCGAAGGCGTGAAGATGATCGGCGAGCGGGTCGCGGCCAAGGCGCATTACCTCAGCCAGCATCCCGGCAACCAGCCCAAGCGCGTCCGCGCCAGCGCCGTCACGAATCGCAACTTCGCGGATTTCGCAGCCTTCCACCGGACGCAGCTCGGTAAACCCGCAGCGCAAACGCCCTGGGGCCGGGTCGTCACATATTTGCCCACGCCGGAGCAGAGCGCCTACCGGTTTTCCTATCACGAGCAAGGCTCGCCCGACAAAGAACCCACCAGCGGGCATACCCTGATCATGGGACGGCCCGGGTCGGGCAAATCCGTGCTCTCGGCCTTCCTGATGACCCAGGCCCGTCGCGCGGGCGCCCGGATCTTCGTCTTCGACTACCGCCTCGGCATGGAAATGGCGGTGCGCGCCAATGGTGGGCGCTACGCCTCCCTGAACGCCGGGAAGCCCACGGGTCTCAACCCGCTTTGGACCGAGACCGATGCGCGCGGCACCGCCTGGCTCTCGGACTGGCTCGCCACACTGCTCTACCGCGCTGACAAGCCGCTCACACCGGCACAGACCAATCGCATCCAGGAAGTCGTGCGCCAGAACGCGCAGGCCACAAACCCGGCCCTGCGGAACTGGCGGGATTTCGCATCGCTTTTTGTGTCCACCGATGATGGCGGCGATCTGCAACAGCGCCTGCTCGAGTGGACCGAAGACGGCCGCTATGGCTGGATCTTCGGGCAGAGCCTCGAGGACACGTTCTCGCTCAAAGGCGATGTGGTGGGCTTCGATCTGACCGGCATTCTCGACAGCGAGGCCGACAAGGAGCGGATGGCGGTTCTCTCCTATCTTTTCCGCCGGGTCGAACGCGAGATCGAGGATCGCCGCCCCACCATCATCGTGATCGACGAGGCCTGGAAGGCCCTCGATAACGCGTATTTCGCCGAACGGCTGTCGAACTGGCTGGTGACCGCGCGCAAGCAGAACACCGTCGCGGTGATGATGACGCAATACGCAAGCCAGCTCGAGCGCACCCGGACCGGCAAGACAATCGTCGAAGCAGTGCCGACGCAGATCCTGCTGCCCAATATCCGCGCGCAGCCTGCGGATTACGCCATGCTGAACCTAACGGAGAAGGAGCTCGACGTCCTTCTCAACACGGGCAGCAACAGCCGTTTGGCGCTGATCCGCGACGATCAGGGCTCGATCGTGGTCGATGCCGATCTCAGTGCTCTCGGGCCCAATCTCACCATCCTTGGCGGCATGGAAAAGGGCGAAGCGCTTGTTGGCACCGATTACCGCGACCGCACGGACTTCTGGAGGTTTTCATGATCCGTATTCTCTTGTCCCTGACCGCACTCGGCCTGCTCGCTTCCTGTGCGCAGTATCGCGAACCGCAGGCCAACTGCTTTTCCTTTCTCGCCTCGACGGCAGCGACAGCCCAGGATTGCCACTTCGCACCGCTCGGCGCGCCGGAGGACGACATTGAAGTCTAGGCTCTCGCATATCCTGGCGCTTTGCCTGATGCCCGGTCTCGCCCTGTCCCAAGGTGTGCCGACCAATGACAGCGGGCTGACCGCGCGCGATATCGTCGAGACCGGCGATCGCGAGGCTGACTTGGCCGTTCAGGCCGACAAGCTTGCCGTGCGCGAACTCATCGCGGAGATCGAGCGCGAACAGCTGGAAACCCTGCAACGCATTCTCGATGCTCAGACCAGCTTCGGGGGGCAAGGCCTGCCCGCGATGGTCTCGGGGCTGGAAAGCGGCAGCGGCGATCCCGACCGCTCGGTGGAAGCCGTCTATGGCACGGGCGAGATTGACCCCAATCCCGGCGGTGAACAGATGTTCGGGGATGCGTCTGAGACCATCGAGCAGCTCATCATCCGCGTGGCTCAGGAGACCAGCGGCTTTGCGGGTGTTGGCCGCGCAGGGCTCTCCCCCGTCCAATGGCGCGCGTTGCTGCAAGCGCTGATCTGGCAGGAAAGCCGGTTCACCATTGGGGCACGGTCTCCCGTCGGCGCCTATGGTCTCACCCAGATCATGCCTGGCACGGCCAGCGATCTCGGCATCAACCCGGAATACTATGACAGCCCCTACCTGCAGGTGCATGGCGGCGCGCGCTATCTCGCGACCCAACTCAACACATTCGATGGCAACATCATCAACGCGCTCGCGGCCTATAACGCCGGACCCGGCCGGGTTTTCGAGTATGGCGGCGTGCCACCCTTCCGCGAGACCCAGCACTACGTGTCGGTCATCCCTGAACGCTACAATCTCTATCTAAGCCGTATCGGCGGGATCGATGCGCTTGGCACGATCGACCCCGCGCTTCTGGCCAATGCCAACCTCTCGCTCACGGGTCATGGGGCGGCCTTTTATGGCAGCAACTCACCAGCCGCGATCCGCCAAGCCGCCCTGCGCATTTCCGACATCGTCGAACGGATTTCCGAGACTGAAGACGTGCAGGAAAGCATCGCACTCAACACCTATGCCCGCGCCGAACTCGTGCGCCTCGTCGCTGCACGCATCCGGCTTCAGGCGGCACGCACCCGCGTCCTTTCTGCCGAGGAGCTGGCCCAGGCCAGCGCCCGCATGGCCGAAGGCGCGTTCATGGATTTTACGATCAGGGAGATTGAATGATGGGACATTTGCTCGTGAGGACGGCCTTGGCCACGACACTTGGCGTTGGCTTGCAGTTCAGCGCCCTACCCCCTGCCGCAGCACAAGGTGTACCGGTCGTCGACACCCAGAACATCGCGCAAAACATCCAGCAGCTGCGGCAGATGATCGAAGACGAGATCCTGCAAAACGAGCAACTGACGCAGCTCCGCGAACAGCTCGGCCTTCTCACGGATCAACTTGGCGAATTGCAGCGCACCTACGAGGCCCTCACCCGACTTGCCGAGCTTCCCGAAATCATCCGCACCGAGATGGAAGACGAACTCAATGGCCTGCTCGACCAGGAGTTCGGCGACATCCTCACCACGATTGAGGCGATCAAGACTGGGGATTTCTCGGGCCTCTTGGGCTCCGGCGCAGGCGAAATCGAAACCCAGATGGACCGGGTGCTGGCCGATCTCGGCTTCGATGAAGACACGCTCTCGGAAATGGCCACCAGCGGCAATCCCGGGGCCAACCGCGTGGCGACGCAGGCCACAACCGGCGCACTCGTCTCAGCCGCTGCCCAGAACAGCTATGAAGATGCCGGCCAATCGCTCGAGCGGGTAGACCGCCTCGTCGGGCTCATCGACGACATGGAAGAACTCAAGCAAAGCGTCGATCTCAACACGCGCGTGACAGCAGAATTGGCCATCGCCCTCGTGGCGATGTGGCAACTGGAAGCAATTCAAACCGTGGGTGACGGCACCGGCGGCGTGATCGATGCCGCCACCATCGCCGAAGAGCAGCGCTTCATGGATTTCACCTTGCCAGACCTCCGGGCAGACTGATCGTGGGGGCATGACGGGTGGCGACTGAACAAGAAATCATCGAGGAAGAACTGGTCTACGGTGCCCTGCGCCGCGAACGGCTCTGGCAACGCCTTGCCCTGATGGGCCTTGTTTTCGGTATCATCGGCTGTCTGAGTGCCGCGGCTGTCTCGATCCTCGATGTCGATCCGCCCCCCGTCGTTGTCCCCTATGATCCCGCCACCGGCTTTGCACTCCCCGAGGCGTCGGTGGGCGCGACTTCGGTGACCGCCAACCAGGCGATCATCGAGGCAGAAGTCTTCCGCTATGTGACCGACCGGGAGGTCTACAACCAGCTCGATAACGATCTGCGCATCCGCAGCGTCCTGCGCCGCTCGGACGGGGCCGCCGAGAGCGGGCTGCGCCAGATCTGGAACAGCGCAAATGAGGACTATCCGCCGACCGTCTATGGCCCCAATGCCCGGCTCGACGTGGAAATCCTCAGCATCAGTCGCATCGGCACCAACCGCGCCACGGTGCGCCTGCGCAAGCGTCTGACATCATTGGGCGGCACCCAGACCGGGCTCTTCACCGCCACGCTTCTCTTCGAGTTCCGTCCCGAGACCCGCCGGTCCATCGACGAGGTCTGGACCAACCCCTTCGGCTTCACGGTCCTCGAATATTCCATCCGCTCCGACAGATTGGAGAACTGACGTTGTTGTTTATAAGATTGCTTATTTTTGTCATTGCCCTGTTGCCCGGCCTCGCCTCTGCCGAAGCCATCCCGCGTGGCGGTCCCAACGACAGCCGAGTGCGCTTGGCCACCTACCAGGTGGGTCAGGTCTACCGTCTCAACGTGTCGCTCACCCATGTCACCACGGTCGAATTCGGGGAGGGCGAAAGCATCCGCTCGATCATCGCGGGCGACACGGAAGGGTTTGAGATCGATGGCGTGCCCGGTGGTCAGGCATTTGCAATCAAGCCCGTCGCGCGCGGCGTCCATACCAATGTGACGGTCTACACGAACAGGCGAAGCTACTATTTCAACGTCGAGGAGCTCCGCAGCCCGACCTTCTACGTGGTGCAGTTCCGCTATCCGGACGACGCTGCGCGCCCGACCCGGGCCATCGCCGCCCAAGCGCCAAACTACAATTACGGTGCCAGCGCGCGGACCGAGTTTACGCCAACCCGCATCTGGGATGACGGGACGTTCACGTATTTCGCGTTTCCGAGAAACGCACCTGTGCCAGCGATCTTCCGCTACGCGGGCGGCCGTGAACGCACGGTCAACACGCAAACCCCTGAAGACGGCGTGATCCGCGTCAGCGGCGTGAACCGCCAATGGGTCCTGCGACTTGGCGAAGAAGTGGTCTGCATCGAGGCGATCCCGCCCGCGGAGGTGGCCTCATGAGCGATACCGAGAACACCGAGCTGGAAAGGCGCCTCGCCGCCCTTGAGAAAGGCAGTGCCCGCGCGCCCATAGCGGCGCAGCGCCGGTCGCCCCTTCTCGCGCTGGTCGTGGTCCTCGTCATCGGCGCGGGTGGTGCACTGCTTTATCTCCTCTCACAGCCCGAAGAAGAGGAAGCCTTGCCGACGGCCACGCCGGACGTCTTCCAAAACGAAGGGGATGGCTTTGGCGCTATCGAGACCTTGCCCCCGCCCGAGCCCGAGGTTGTGTTCGTCGGACCAGACCCCGTCGAGCCCAACGCAGAGCTTCTGGCACAGATCACCGCCCTGCAGGCCCAGATCGAGGAGCTGCGCAACGCCCCCGAACCGGTCGTGGAGGAAGACACCGCCGCCGCGGAGGCGATCGACGCGCTGACCGCTCAAATCGCGGCGCTGCAAGCTGCCTCGGAAGCAGCGCAGCAACGATTTCAGGACGAACTGACGGCGCGGGATCGAAGTCTTGAACAACTCCGCATGGATCTGGAATTGGCCCAACTCGAGGCCAGCCGACCGCAACCCGCCCCAGCGGGCCCCACGGAAGATGAGCTGCGCGCACGCGAGCAAGAGCGACTGCGCCGCGAGGAAGAAGCCCGGCGCATGGCCGAGCTGGAGCGCCGCGCCGCGGAGGAACGCGCCTTCCAGGAGCGGCGCATCGCCTCGCCCACCATCGCTTTTGGCGGTGCCTCCGGAGCGAATGAAACGGCTCTGACCGAACGCACCTTCGGCGAGGTGACGGATTTCGTGCTGAACGGCGCGCTGCCCTCGACGGTGACGCAGGCTGAGGTGATCGCCAATCCCTCCAACACCATCATCCAGGGCACCATGATCCAGGCCGTCATGGAAACCGCCCTCGACAGCTCCCTGCCCGGCCAGACCCGTGCCGTGGTGTCCGAGGATGTTTACAGCGTCGATGGCGCGCGCCTATTGATCCCGCGCGGATCCCGTCTCATCGGGCGCTATCGCTCGGGCGTCGATATCGCGCAGCGCCGCGTCACGATCGCCTGGGACCGGATCATCCTGCCCGCGGGCCAAACCGTCCAGATCAGCTCCTTCGGGGGCGATGAACTGGGCCGCTCCGGCGTCACCGGCCTCATAGACACGCGCTTTGCCGAGCGTTTCGGGTCGGCCGCCCTGATTTCGCTGATTTCGGCCGCCCCAAGTGCCGCCGCCTCCGAGGTCCAGGATGAGACTGCCGCCGACGTTCTCGAAGACGTGGGCGATGATCTGGCAGATGCCACGGACAGCGTCATTGGCGATTACCTCTCCATCGGCCCCGTCATCTATGTCGACCAGGGCGCCCGCGTCACGGTCATGGTCGACCGCGATCTGGAGATATTCTGAGCCCATGTCGCTGAGCTATCTCGAAACCTCGCTCGACCGGATTAACGCCGCCGCCCGCGACGATGTCATCGAGATCTGCATCAACCCCGACGGGACCTGCTGGGGAGAATTCCAGGGTGATCACTTCATGCGCGCGCTGGACCAGAGGCTGACGGGCGTTCAGGTCAGGGACCTCGGCAACCAGATCGCCTCATCGGCCAATACCACGATGAGCAAGGTCCGCCCCATCGTCTCGGTTTCGATCACCTATAAGGGTCGCCCGATCCGCGCACAGGTCATCACCCCGCCCGCCGTGCTCTCGGCCATGTCGATCAGCCTGCGGTTCTTCTCAAGCCTGCCACTCGAGGGTATTGCGCTCGATTTCCTCTACGGAAAAGAGCGCAAGCTCGAAGACCTGCGCGTCGAAAAAAAGCGCGCCTTGCGCGCCGTGGTGGCCGCGGGTTTGATCGATGACGCGCTCGCATTCTGCGTCGAGAACAAACTCAACATGATCGTCTCGGGTGGCACCTCCACCGGCAAGACCGTGGCCGCGCGCAAGATCCTATCTCACGTGCCATCCGAGGAACGCATCGTGACCATCGAAGAAGCCGCCGAGCTGCTGCCGACGCAGCCCAATGCCGTGACCCTCATCGCCAATCGTGACGCGGAATTCCAGACCGCCGATGTGCTTCTCACCGCCACGCTGCGCATGCGCCCCGACCGGATCATCCTGGGCGAGGTGCGCGGCAAAGAGGCCATGACCTTTCTGGAAGCCATCAACACCGGCCATGGCGGGTCCATGACCACGCTGCATGCCGAAACCCCGCAATTGGCCGTGCAGCGGCTTGCGATCGCAGCACTGAAGACCGAGATCCCGATGACCTATGCCGACATGATCCAGTACATCGAAAATTCCATCGATGTGATCATCCAGGCAGGCCGGCATGACGGCAAACGCGGCATCACGGAATTCTACCTCCCCGGCGCTAATGAGATTGGAACTTCCCTATGAAGACCTTTGAATACGTTATCCTGTCCTTTCCCATGACCCGCAAAACCAGCCTTGCCGACATGCAAGCCAGCCTGAATGCCAAAGGTGCGGAAGGCTGGGAGGTGGTGTCGATCAGCTCCTCGGAATTCGCCAATGTGGGACACACGGTCTTCCTGAAGCGTGAGACCACAGCCGCTGGAGTCACGGCATGAGAGTGACGCGGTTTCGCCTCATCCTGGCTGCGCTCGCCCTCGGCCTCAGCCTGACGTTCACCCCCGCGTTCGCCGAGCGCGACCTAGTCCCTACCTTGGAGCGCCGCTTCGATGTCTGTCCGGACCGCCCCACTGAACTTAGCTGGATGCAAGAAATCCCCCTGCGCCAAGCCTATCAGCGCGTGCTGGTCCAAGATATATACCGTGCCCAAAACCTTGAGCGCATCGTCGAGACTGGCAGCTGCGATTGCGAGATCCGGTTCCCGTCCTGGGACGATGCCGAGGCGATGTTTCGCGAGGTCCACGCGAGTGACGAACGATGGGAGATGCTGCAGGCCTCGGACGCCTACAACCGCCGCGCCAACGCCGCCCGCCCTGCCGCCAAGGCCATCTGCGACGCCGCAGGTAATTGGTAAGGCTGATCCCCGATGAGCGTCGTCACCTATTTCGTTGAAACCTCCCAAGCCTATCTCGATACCGCTGCCGAAACCCAGTTTGGTGCGGTTGCGGCAACGGTCGGCACGCTCCTGGTTTTGGGGACAACGCTGGTGGTGATCCTCGTCGGAATCAACATGATCTATCAATATCGGGCCATGGATGGGCACACGGCCTTCTGGATCGCGGTCAAGATCGGGCTCATCGGGATATTCGCGACCAACTGGATGCAGTTCAACGCGCTTTCCTCCGCCATCCTGACCGGGATCGACAGCATTGCAGGGGCGCTCGTGGCTTCGGTCGGGGGTGGGACTCCCGGCCCTTCTGGTACCTTCGCGGAAGAATTCGACCGGTTGATCGCTGAACTCGGCGACTACCTCAATGCCGCCGGGTCCGAGCTGAACTGGATGGCCGGGGCCATGCTGGACATCGTTGGCGTCCTTCTGCTTTCGATCCTCGGCGGGCTGGCCGCCTTCATCCTCGTGGCCTCCCGACTGATGATCGCGCTCCTGATCGGGATCGCGCCAGTGATGATCTTCCTGACGCTGTTCGAGGTGACCAAGGATTACTTCGCGCGCTGGTTATCCGCGCTTATCTCCTTCGCGATCTACCCTATCGTGGTCGCAGGGGTCTTCGCGACCATCACCGGGGTGGCCTCGGCTCTCATAGGCGAGTTGGGTGATCCGGAAGGGGCTTCCAACATCGGCGCGCTCATCCCCTTTTTTATGATGGTCCTCATGGCCAAAGGGTTCATAATCGCAACACCCTTTATCGTCCGCGCGATCTCCGGCAACATCATGATGCCCGCCCTCTCCGGAGGTCTCGGCGGCGGCTACAGCTTCGCTCGCGCAGTGATGGGCAGCCAGCAAGCCTACAACCGCTATCTGATCGGCGGTGCAAGCGGCGCAGAATACGCAGCCCTCAGGGCGCGGCAGTTCTTTGGCGTGCAGCAAATGCCAGTGCGGCAAGGCATGGGACAGGCGGGTTCCGGAGGCGGCACAGGATCCGCAGACTCAGGATCAAAAATGCTGGCGCAACTGGCACGGTTGGGGAGGTTAGGGCGGCGGTGACGGACCTTACCAGTCGTTCATCGACACTAGGCTGCGCTGCGTTGCAGCTCACCGAGCCGAACATTCGCGGCGCTAGCGAAATCTTGGTGGCGGCGGAATGGCCGACACGGGGGAGAAACTACCATTTCGCTGCTCTTGCGCCAGGATCTGGTTTATTACACTTTGAGATCCTTCAGTTCGAACTGCACATGATTTGCACATCCTCACTTGTTGCAAGCCTGATTTCGTAGGGCCGTTTGACCGGTTTTCCAGTAACGGGCATCCCCTTGCTGATTATGGTCTGATGGGCAAATGCGGGATGGCAGGAGATCGAGGTCGGACGCTCTTTCAGTAGCAAAAGACTGATAAATAACAGGAAAATAGTTCTCCATTGCCTTAATCTGGCGCCGGAGTGTGTTCGTCGGTCGCAGGAAACGTTGCCGTCCGGGCTTGGCGCAGCTTGGGATGCAGGGCCGCGGTACTTGACCCGGGACTTGCCTATTCCGGAGCTGGCTTCGGTGTCCTGCCATCGGGCTCGAACAATATTGTCAGGAGCAGCGATGTATCCTGGATGCCTTTGACCGAATGCGGCTCATTGCCGTCGAGATAGACCCAATCGCCCGCCCGCAAGTCGATTGTCTCGTCAGTTAGCCCGAGCTGTGTGTGCCCCTCGATGCATTGGAGGGTGATCCGGCCGGAAACCCTGTGCGAGGGGATCTCGACACCTGCAGGCACGATGAAGCGCACCGCTTCGAAGCTCGATGTGCGGACGATGGCATGCGTTCTGGCGGCGGAGAGCCGTGGCCCGAGCGGGCGGAGATCGACGACCTCGCCTGGGGTGGCATGTTTCAGGGCCATCGCGTTCCCTCCATGGGTTGTTCCGCAGGCTCGGGCAGGTGCATGACCTGCAAACCATCCTCGGTGATGATCGCGTCAAGCGGCACGTCGTGCGGCTGCGGGTAGATCGTCGCGAGTTCGGCCGCCTGCAGGCCTATGCCGATGACGAAGGGACGCGGCGACAGGTGCGCGAGCGTGCGGTCGAAGTAGCCGCCGCCGTAGCCGAGCCGATAGCCTTCCCGGTCCCAACCGACAAGCGGGGCGAGCGTCACGTCCGGCGTCACGACCTCTGCCTGCGGCGGCGGAACCGGGATATTCCAGTCACCCCGCACCATGCGTGTCTCCGGCGTCCAGCGGCGGAAGACGAGCGGGGCCTGTTTGACCTCGACGAGGGGCAGCGCGACCTGGACGCCCGTCCCGTGCAGATCAGCCATCAGGGGGCGCAGGTCGGGCTCGCTCTTGATCGGCCAGTAGGCCGAGAAGACGCGATCCCGCATGTCGCCAAATTGGTCTGCCAGAAGGTCGCGCAGGTGACCCGACAACGCGGCCCCCACGGCGCCGCGCGCCTCTACGCTCAGCGCCTGGCGTTCGGCGCGCAGTCGCACCCGCTCGGCTCTGCGCCAGCGCGCCACATCGCGCGCCTGTTCCGGGTCGACGCCCAGCGGGTCGAAATAGTCGGGCGCGATCTCGCCCGCCATGCAGGGCGGAGAGGCGTAGCGGCCCTCGGACCCGTCATTCCCCGCCATGACGTGCCTCCGTGTGCCCGCAACCGTCGAACCGGAAGCGACCCAGAAAGGCTGCCGCCTCGTCCGCCATCCGGCGCAGGCGCTCGTCGGCGGGAACGACGTCCGTGATCTGGCCCACGCCCTGACCGGCATAAAGCGCCATCGCCTCCAAATCCCCCGTCGTCGTACGCAGCGGCGAATCCGTGCTGAACCGCGGGCGGGGCACGCCCTCGTCCCAGGCGATGGGATCGCGCGGCAGGGTCTCGGGGTCGTGGCCCAGAAGCCGGTCGCCGAGCGCCTCCGTCACGCTGTTGGCCAGAACGCGAACGGCTGCGCCGCGTGGCCAGTTCAGGATGAAGACGTCGGTGAGAACCGTGTCCGCAGCATGCGCCACCGCCAGTCGGCGCTTGTGCATGTCGTGGGCGAAGGATTCGGTGGTTGCGAGAAATGTTGTGCCGCAATGCACGCCCGCCGCCCCCATGGCGAGGGCGGCGGCGAGGCCCCGTCCATCGACGATCCCGCCGGAGACGACGACCGGCAGCCGGGTTCCGGCCAGGACCTCGGCGGTCAGCGCGAAGGCGCCGGTGCGCCCATGGACATGCCCGCCCGCCTCGATGCCCTGCGCGACCAGCACGTCCGCACCGGCTGCTTCGGCATCGCGCGCCGCCTGCAGCGTGCCGATCTGGTGCAGGACGAGGCAGCCCGCCGCCTTCACGCGCTCCACAGCCGAGGGCACCACGTCCCAGAAGAACGAGAAGGCCCTGACGCCGAGGTCGAGACTGCAGGTTATCTGGGCGTCGAGCAGGTCCGGGTCGGTCGCCGCCGGGATCAGGTTGACCGCGAAGGGCCGGTCGGTCGCCGCCCGCAGTGCCTGAACTTCGCGCTCGATCAACTCCGGCGCCTCGCGGACCATGCCGAGCGTCGGATAGCCGCCGGCATTGGCCACAGCCGCCGCCAGTTCCCAACGCGACACGCCGCCCATGCCGGCCAGCAGGATCGGCACATCGCAGCCCAGCAGGTCGCAGAGCGGTGTGCGCAGCGCGGGATGCAGGCAGTCCGTCATGTCGCGTCCACCTTCGCCAGCCTCTCGCGCAGATATTCCCGCAGCACCACGGCCTGATTGTGATCGCGGTCCTTCGCCCCGTAGAGCAGGATGATCGGGCCCCTCCGGCACCAGGCGAGGCAGCGTTCCACCGCCTCTTCGTTCTCGTCCAGTTCGGCGCGATAGCGGCGCCGGAACTCTTCCCATTTGTCCGCGTCGTGGCCAAACCACTTGCGCAGGTCGGCGCTCGGGGCGACCTCCTTGATCCAGTCGTCGAGGTCGAGATCGACCTTGCTGACACCGCGCGGCCAGACACGGTCGACCAGCAGCCGAGCACCTTGTGTCTTGCCAAGATCGTCATAGACCCGTGCGTGGTCGATATCCGGCGCGTTCGTCATCCCGCGGCGTCGTCCTCCATTAAGTCCAGTGCCTTGATCGAATGGGCGAAGGCTGCGCCTGCGCGCATCTCGGCTGCGACCCAGATCGCCTCCATGATCTGCTCTTGCGTGGCGCCTGCGCTGCGGGCGGCTTTCACATGACCTTCGATGCACCAAGGGCATTGCGTGACATGGGCAACAGCGACAGCGATGATCTGCTTGGTGCGCGCATCAAGCGCGCCCTCGGCGAATACCGCCTTCGAGAAGGCGCGGAAGGCGTCGTCGGTCTCCGGTGCAAGGGCGTGCCGTCGCTCGGTATGGGCGCGGGTTGTCTGCGGAAAATGAAGTTCAGACATGGGCAGCGCTTTCAGGCTCGAATTGCGGGAAAAGCACGTCGTTTTCCAGCCGGATATGCTCGCTCAGGTCTGCGATGAACTCTGCCAGTCCCTCGTAGAGCGTTGCCCAGGGTGTGCAGGCCCCTTCGGGCAGAGTTAGATTGTCGGTCAGGTGGCGAATCTTGGCAATCTCGCAGTCGTGGTCGTCATGGTCGGCGCGCATATGGGTGATCCGCTCGGCCAGAACTGCCCCGCCGCCCTGGCGGATCAGCGGAAAGACCAAGAGTTCTTCCTTCTTCATGTGCACCTCCATGTTGCCTCTCATGCGGCGCAGGACGGAGGTCAGCCCTTCGGGTACGTCGCGGTCGGGTTCGTGCAGGTCCTCGACCATCTCGGCCAGTTTGACGAGCTCGGACAACTGCAGTCGGTGCCGGGCGTGATGCCGCGTCTCGATGTGGCGGGTCAGGTCGGCGGCGTCGTGGGTCGGGGCAGCATCGGACATTCGGGCATCCTTTCTTTCTTCAGCGAAGGGCAGGGATGGCGTCGGGGGCGGCCTGCGCCTCCTTGACCGCGATGTGGAGCGAGCGGGCGATGCGTTCGGCTCGCTCAATGACATGCAAGGCACCTGACGGTGTGCAGACCTCGTGGGCCGTTTCGCGGAACAGTCCCAGCCAGCGCTGGAAATGCGCCCCATCGATCGGCAACGGCGTATGTGCCGGCACTGGGCGGCCGTGGTAGCGCCCGGTCATCAGCGCGACCGAGGACCAGAAGGCGACCATGCGCTCGAGGTGTGGCCCCCAGTCGGTTATGCGCGCGGCGAAAATCGGGCCGAGCACCGCATCGCGGCGGACCTTGTCGTAGAAGGAATGGACAAGGTCCCGCAGAATCTCCTCGTCGAGGCCTGTTTCCGCCATGATGGCGGCCGTCATTTCCGGTCGAGCGGAGGCGATCTGTGCGGATGGTTCGGCGGTAGACATGACGGCCTCGCGGTTCGGGTCTTGCAATCAATGCTAAACCTGATAATAGGTATTGTAAATACCAATTCATACGGGATATTCGCGGCGATGCGCCTCACTTCCTTCACCGACTTCGGCCTGCGCATGCTGATGCGCATGGCGAGCGCGCCTGATTGCGCCTTCTCGACCGCAGATCTGGCAGCCGAGTTTGGGCTGTCGCGCAACCATCTGGCGAAGATCGTGCAGCGCCTTGCGCAGGCCGGGCTGGTGGAGACGCGCCGCGGCGGCGGCGGCGGTGCGGCGCTGGCCCGGCCCGCATCCGAGATCCGGCTCGGCACCGTTGTGCGCCTGCTCGAAGAGGGTCAGCCGCTCGTGGAATGTCTCGGCGCTGACGGCGGCGCCTGCACGCTTGACGGTCGCTGCCGCCTGAAGGCGCGTCTTCGCTCGGCCGAGCGCGCCTTTTTCGCTGACATGGATCAGTCGACCCTCGCTGACATCGCTTTAGACTCGGCGCCGGTGACATGAGCAGGAACAGGACACAAGCCATGGTAGCAGCGCTAACAGTCCAAGAACGCCAGATCGGCATGGTGCTTTCCGTGGGACTTGCCATCCTTGGGCTGCTGATGGCGGCAGTCGCAAAGACCGGGCCGATGGCGCTGCATGGCGGCATCGCCCTCGTTCTGGGGATTGCGCTAGTTTTTTACTTGGGCGGTGCGCTCTACGACCATCCGGAGCCACCTGTGCGGCGCCTTGCCGAATACTACGACGCGCCAACCCGCTTCGGCATCGTCATGACGCTGATCTGGGCAGTAGTCGGAATGGGCGTTGGCGTCTGGCTCGCGGCGCTGATGTACTGGCCGGAGGCGACACCGGTTGTGCCTTGGACAAGCTACGGGCGGCTGCGGCCCGTGCACACCTCAGGCGTGATCTTCGGCTTTGGCGGCAACGCACTGATCGCCACCTCGTTCTATGTTTTGCAGCGCACGTCTCGGGCGCGGCTGGCAGATGCGGTCAGCCCGTGGTTCGTGCTGATCGGTTTCAATTTGTTCTGCGTCTGGGCCGCGACCGGCTACGTGATGGGACAGACGCAGTCCAAGGAATACGCGGAACCGGAATGGTATGCCGATCTGTGGCTGGTCGTCGTCTGGGTGACCTATTTCGTGCTCTACATCCGCACGCTCGCGCGCCGCGCTGAGCCGCATATCTACGTAGCCAACTGGTATTACATGGCCTTCATCCTCGTGGTGGCGATGCTGCACATCGTCAACAACCTGGCGCTGCCCGTCACCTGGGGTTCGGGCGAAAGCTTCACGATCTGGTCGGGCGTGCAGGACGCGATGATCCAGTGGTGGTACGGGCACAACGCGGTGGCGTTCTTCCTGACCGCCGGGTTCCTCGGGATGCTGTATTACTTCCTGCCGGTACGGGCGCAGCGGCCCATCTGGTCCTACCGGCTGTCGATCCTGAGCTTCTGGGGGATCGTGTTTTTCTACATGTGGGCCGGCTCGCACCACCTGCATTACACCGCATTGCCCTATTGGGTGCAGACGCTGGGGATGACGTTCTCGATCATGTTGCTGGTGCCAAGCTGGGCCTCGGCGGGCAACGCCATCGCCACGCTGAACGGTGCCTGGCACAAGGTGCGCGACGACGCCGTGCTGAGGTTCATGTTCGTGGCGGCGGTGTTTTATGGCCTGTCGACCTTCGAGGGCTCGTTTCTTGCTATCCGCCCGGTCAACTCGCTGTCTCACTACACCGACTGGACAGTAGGGCATGTCCATTCCGGAACACTGGGCTGGGTGGCGATGATCATTTTCGGCGCAATCTACAGCTTGGTGCCTAAGCTCTGGGGGCGCGCGGACATGGCCTGGCCCAAGGCTGTCGAGTGGCATTTCTGGCTCGCGATAACCGGGACGCTGATCTATGTCGTATCGCTTTGGAATGCTGGGATCACCCAGGGGCTGATGTGGCGCGCCTATGACGAGGGCGGTGCCTTGTCCTACAGCTTCATCGAGTCGGTCGAGGCGATGCTGCCATATTACGCGGCCCGGACACTTGGCGGCGCGCTGTTTCTGACCGGCGCGGTGCTTTGCGCCCTGAACTGCCGCGCGACGATGCGCGCCGCTGGTGACAAGGTGGACGAAACCGACCGTCCTCTTGTCGCCCAACCTGCGGAGTGAGCCGATGTTGAAGCTGCATTACAACCTCGAAAAGGTCTCCATGGGGCTGGTAGCCGCGATCATCGCGGTCGCGTCCGTCGGGGGCATTGTCGAGATCGCACCGCTTTTCACCATCGAAGAAACGGTCGTGATCCCCGATGACATGCGCCCGCACACGCCGCTGGAGTTGGCAGGCCGCGAGATCTACATCCGCGAGGGCTGCTATGCCTGCCATTCCCAGATGGTGCGCAGTCTTGCCGACGAGCTCGACCGTTATGGCCCCTATTCGCTAGCCGCGGAAAGCGCCTATGACCACCCCATGCTGTGGGGGTCGAAACGCACCGGGCCCGACCTCGCCCGGTTGGGCGAGAAATATTCTGACGACTGGCATGTCGCGCATCTGATCAATCCGCGCGCCGTGATCCCGGTGTCGATCATGCCGGCCTATCCCTGGCTGACCCGCGATCTCAATACCGGCCTGATCGAGGACAACCTCGCAACACTCGCCCGGCTCGGCGTGCCCTATGACGACGCCATGATTGACAATGCCATGGCCGACGCGCGCGCCCAGAGCAGGCCCGATTCCGACGGCGCTGACGGCGTCCGCGACCGCTACGGCGACGACATCGCAGTGCGTGCCTTCGACGGCGATCCGGACCGTCTGACTGAGATGGACGCGCTGGTGGCATATCTCCAATCGCTTGGCACCCTGACCGATGCCGCCCACGAGATGTTCGAGGAGGACGCGCCATGAGCCATGAGACGCTGGTGCTGATCGCCAAGGTCTTCGGGCCGATCTGGATGGGCGGTTTCCTGCTGATCGTGCTGATCCGCGCCTACAACCCGCGCAGGAAGGTCGAACAGGAACGGATCGCGCGCTCGATCCTGCCCGACGCTGATGCGGAGGAGCGCGCATGAGCACCGATCCCAAGACGTTGCCCGGTGCCGACCCGCATACTGGCAATCGAGAAATCGACCCCGTCACCGGCTATGATACCACGGGCCACGACTGGGGCGGCATCAGGGAGCTGAATACCCCGTTTCCCAGAATCGCCGGGATCGCGCTCGTGTTGACTGTCATCTATTCTGTCATCACCTGGTTCCTGCTGCCTGCCTGGCCGATGGGACGCGATTATACACGTGGGCTGCTGGGGCTCGACCAACAGGAAATGGCACGGGATCACCTGCGCGAGCTGGCTGTTTTGCGTGAAGGTTGGCTGGGAAGATTCGAAAACCCGGATTTCGCCGCCCTTTCGGATGATCCGGCGCTGATGGCGCAGGCGATGCAAGCGGCCAACAGGCTGTATCAGGACAACTGCTCGGCCTGTCACGGTCGCGAGGGCGGCGGCGGGCCGGGTTATCCGGTGCTGCACGATGACTATTGGCTCTGGGGTGGCGCGCCCGAAGACATTGCCATGACGCTGCAGGTAGGGATCAACGCCGCGCATCCCGAAACCCGCTGGGCGCAGATGCCCGCCTTCGACTGGATGGACCCCGAGGAGCTTTCGTCGCTGTCGGATTACGTCGCCGCGATGCCGTCGGGCGAGGCCGACCCCGACAGCGAAGCTGCCACCCTCTTTGTCGAAAACTGCGCGGCCTGCCATGGCGACGATGGCGCGGGCGGGTTGATGAACGGCGCGCCCTCGCTGGTCGACGACGCGGTGATCTACGGCCAGGATTCCGAGACCGTGATGACGACGCTCCTGAACGGTCGGCAGGGCGTGATGCCTTACTGGTCCGCGCGGCTGAGCGATGCCGAGATCAACGCGCTGTCGCTCTACGTCTCGCGTCTGCCGGACGATGTCGCTGCGGACGGGGCGGAGACCGCGCAGGTATCCTCGGGAACCCCTGCGGAGGCCACGCAATGACGGCTCGTACGCAACAGCGCCTCGCCATTGGCGGTGCGCTCGCGCTGATGGCGCTGCTGTTCGCCTACAAGGCAGCGATGGTGTCGGCGGCGTTCACCTCGCAGACCGCTTGCGTGACCGTCGACGACAGCGCGGCCGCGACACCGGCCAGGCGCGCCTGCTGAAGGGACCAGACTATGCTCGAACCGCTTCCTACCGTCCGCCCGCCGCAACGCCCCGCCTCGATGCTAACGCGCGATCTGCCGACGCGGGCCGCGCTGGACTGGCTTGTCGCGGGCTGGGCCGACTTCCGCGCCGCGCCCAGCCAAAGCCTTGCCTATGGCGGGTTCCTCGTCGCGCTGTCCTATGCCGTGCTGTGGGGGCTTGCGGCCGCGGGGTTGCTCTACCTGGCGCTGCCGGCGATCTCGGGCTTCCTGATCGTCGGGCCTTTCCTGGCCATAGGGCTCTACGCGCTGTCCCGCCGCTGCGCCGAAGGGAAAACGACAACGCTGCGCCAGATGCTGCTGGTGCGCCCCGCCGCCGGACCGCAGCTGGCCTATGCCGGGCTGCTTCTGGGGCTGCTGGTGCTGTTCTGGCTGCGCGCGGCCGACCTGCTTTATGCGCTGTTCTTCGGCTACGCGCCGTTGCCTGGGGCGGGCGATGCACTGTCGAATGTATTCGTCACGCCGCGCGGCTGGGGGCTTTTGCTGGTGGGATCGGCGATCGGCGGGCTGTTTGCCGCCTTTGCCTTCGCGCTCAGCCTGTTCGCGGTGCCGATGCTGCTGGTCGAACGGCGCGACGCGCTGACCGCACTCGGGCTCAGCTTTGCCATGACCAACCAGAATCTGCGCCCCTGCTTGGCCTGGGGCGGGATCGTCGCCGCTGGTATGGCGCTTAGCGCCGCGACCGGGCTGCTGGGGCTGATCGTCGTTTTCCCGGTGCTCGGTTACGGAACCTGGCATGCCTGGCGCGCAATTAGCGCGCGGGACGCATGACCTCGCTGGCGGTCCTCATCCCGGTCTCGCTTGGTATGGGGCTGATTGGGCTGTGTGCCTTTTTCTGGGCAATGAGGACCGACCAGTTCGACGATCCCGAAGGCAACGCGCAGCGTGTACTCACAACGGAAGATCACCCGAAAGCCTCCCCACCCGAAACGGAAGGAACGCCCGATGACCACCTGGCTCCCCACCCTGAAGACCGCGACCCCACAGGAAGGCTATGAACTCGCGCTCACTCTCGCGCGCAAGGCGGTCGGCCTGACCCAGCCCGACCCTGCGGTGCGCGAAAAGTTGCGCCCGGTCTACGCCGAGGATGCCGATGCCCTGATCGCCTCCAGCCAAGTCGTCGCGACACACTTCGCGACTGTGGCTGCGGCGAACGACTTTTGGAAGGATAACCGCTGACCATGCGCGCGAGGATTGCATGAGCAACAGCCTGATGAAGGAGTTCGTGGTCGCCGAGGTGCGGACCGGAAAGGTCCGGCCGCTCGGACCGCGGCAGGTTCCGAGCGGCATCCGGAAATCGCCCTCGCCAGGATCCGTGGCCGTTGGAGTGGAGGGAATGGCCGGTGATGAACAGGGCGACCCGCGCAATCACGGCGGCCGCGACAAGGCGGTTCACGCCTACCCGATGGCGCATTACGCGGACTGGGCCGCAGACCTGCCCGCCCTTGCCGATCAATTCGCACCGGGTGCGTTCGGCGAAAATCTCGTGGTCGAAGGCGTCATCGAGGCAGATCTCTGCCTCGGCGATCGCTGGCGGCTCGGCACAGCGCTGCTCGAGGTCACCCAGTCGCGTCAGCCCTGCTGGCGGCTCAACCTGCGCTTCGGAGTGCCCGACATGGCACGCCGCGTTCAGGACACTGGGCGCTGTGGCTGGTATTTTCGGGTACTGGAGCCTGGCGAAATCGGGGCCGGGCAGACGGCGCAGCGCATCGCCCGCCCGCATCCCGAATGGAACCTCACCCGCGTGGGTCAACTGCTCTACCGCGAGCGGCTGGACCGGGACGCGCTTGCGGCCTTCGCCGCACTTCCCGGTCTGCCCGAGCGCTGGCGCGTGATGGCCGAGCGCCGGCTGGCCTGCGGGCGGACGGAGGACTGGACGCCGCGCCTCGAGACGCCCGCTTGAACCGCGCTACGCCTCCCCGGTCGCGCGGACTTGTGCATCGGGATGCGGGGCGACCGTCGTGCGCGTGCGGAGCAGCACCTCACCCGCGTCGTTCACCGTAAGCCGGACGCGCGTCCCCCGGTGCCGGAAGGTGATCCGGTGGCGGCCCGCGTCCTCGTCCCGTCCTTCCTCGCACAGGGTGGAGATCTGACACTCGCGGATCAGCCGCTGCACCTCCTCGGGGGCCACGCCGAGCAGGGGCCCCAGGTCAACGGCATCGATCTGGAACCCGTTTCCGGTGCGTTCGAGCTGCATCGTCCTGTCCTTGTCATGGCGCATGTTTCATCCCTCGCGGTTTGCCGTGCGGGCAATCGCGACCTGCCAGACCTCGGGCCCGTCGCGTAGGAATTCATGCTCGAACCGGCCCGGCCAGATCTGTTCGATCCGGTTCAGCAGTGGCATCGGCGCATGGTCGTTGATTAGCACGAATGTGCTGCCCGGCGCGAGAGCGTCGAGCGCGGCGAACACCGTCGCGTGCCGCTGGGGCGGGATCATCGGGCGCAGGTCGACGATGATGGGCCCGGATGTGTCGGCTGCGGCGGTGGTGGTGTCGGCGGTGGCGGTCATCGCATGTTCCTCTTCTGAGCACGGCGCGATGGTCTGCCAATAAAGAAATATTGTCAATATTTTTTAATCGACTATGGAGGGATGGACAAAGGAGGTGCCGATGCCCGACCGCATGCAGAAATACGTCACGCTCGCGCGGCGCATGGCCGACAAGCGCCACCCCGGGGACCGGGTGCGCGATCACCTCGAAATCCTGCCCGATTTCGCACCGGACGAAGCCGCCACGCAGGCATCGCGCTGCGAGCAGTGCGGCACGCCCTATTGCCAGGTCTATTGCCCGCTGCACAACAACATCCCCGACTGGCTGAAGATGACCGCCGAGGGGCGGATGGAAGAGGCCTATCACCTCGCCCAAGTGACCAACAATTTCCCCGAGATCTGCGGCCGGATCTGCCCGCAGGACCGGCTTTGCGAGGCGAAATGGGCCTGTACGCTGGAACAGGCAGGCCACGGCACGGTCACCATCGGCGCCGTCGAGCGCCACATCGGCGACACCGCCTGGGCCAGCGGCTGGGTCACACCGCGCCTGCCAGCCCGGCTGACGGGCCGCAGCGTGGGCATCGTCGGGGCCGGGCCGGCAGGCATGGCCGCGGCGGAGGAACTGCGCGCCGCGGGGCACGCGGTTCACCTTTACGACCGCCATGCCCGCATGGGCGGGCTGATGTCCTACGGCATCCCCGAGTTCAAGATGGAGCAGCAGGTGATCGCGCGGCGCGCGGCGCTTCTGACCGAGGCCGGCGTGGTCTTTCACGGTGGCCGGGTACTGGGCGGCGATCTTGCCTTCGCGGACCTAGCCGCGCGCCATGACGCCATCGTGCTGGCTTACGGCGCCTACCGACCGCGCAGGCTCGACCTGCCGGGCGAGGATCTGGCCGGGGTTATCCCGGCGATGGATTACCTCGTGTCGTCCAGCCGCGCGCTGATCGGCGAGACGGCGGCGCCCGCGATCGACGCCGCGGGCAAGTGGGTCGTGGTGATCGGTGGCGGCGACACCGCGATGGATTGCGTCCGCACGGCCGTCCGGCAGGGTGCCGAGGGTGTCACCTGCCTCTATCGCCGCGACCGCGCCAACATGCCCGGATCGACGCGGGAAGTCGGCCATGCCGAGGAGGAAGGCGCCGAGTTCGGCTGGCAGAGCCAACCTGAGGCGTTGTCCGACGTGGCGGTCGAGGTGGTCGCCTCGAAGCCCGATGCCTTCGGCCAGCGCGGGTCCGTCCGCACAGTACGGGCCCGGCGCACGCGGCTGGGCGCGCCGGACCGTGCAGGGCGCAAGCAGCCGGAGCCGGTGCCGGGGTCCGAGTTCGAGGTCGCGGCCGACCTCGTCATCAACGCGCTCGGCTTCACGGTGGAGGCGGCAGGCGGGCTGACCGGCGGGGCCGTGGACATGTCGCCGCAAGGAAGAGTCGCCGCCGATCGCGAGAGCCGCATGACGGCTGCACCGGGGGTGTTCGTGGCGGGCGACGCACGCCTCGGCCCGTCGCTCGCCGTTTGGGCGATCCGCGAGGGGCGCGAGGTGGCGGCGGCGGTGGATCGCTATCTCGGATCCCTGCCGGACCCGGACCATGCCGCGACGCGGCGCGAGGCCCGGATCGGAGAACCGACATGCGGCTGACCATGATGTCGGACTACGCTTTTCGTGTGCTGCTCTTTGCGGCGGCGCATCCCGAGCGGCTGGTGACGATCGACGAGACACAGGAGAGCTACGGAATGTCGCGTGGCCACCTGATGAAGATCGTGGGCGTGCTGGCGAGTGCGGGCATCCTGCGCTCGCAGCGCGGCCGCGCCGGGGGGTTCACGCTTGGCAAATCCCCCGACGAGATCCGTCTCGGCGACGTCCTGCGCCTGACCGAGCCCGATTTCGAGATGGTCGAGTGCTTCTCGCCCACCGGCGCCTGCGCGATCACTCCGTTCTGCCGCCTGCCGGGCATCGTGACCGAGGCCCTGGGCGCCTTCATGGCCGTCATGGACCGCCATACGCTGGCTGAGCTGATCATCCGGCCGCAGGATTTCGGCATGATTGCCGCCGCAAGACAGGAAAGGCCATCGCCATGACCACACAGCCACAGCCCGCGACCGCGCCAGCCGGTCCCCGCCGTATGATCGCGGTGAGCAGCGGCAAGGGCGGCGTCGGCAAGTCCACCGTCACCGTCAACCTCGCGGTTGCCATGGCCCGCGCCGGACTGCGTGTCGGCATCGTCGATGCCGATGTCTACGGACCGTCCATCCCCGGCATGCTGGGCATCTCCGGCAACGCGCCGCCGGCGATGGGGCCGGACCGGCGCGTCATGCCGTCCGAGGCCCACGGGGTCAGGATCATCTCGATGGCGATGCTGACCGACGACGATCAGCCGTCGATCCTGCGCGGTCCGATGGTCACGAAATACCTGCGCATGTTCGTCGGACAGGTCGCGTGGGGAGAGCTCGACATGCTGCTGCTCGACCTGCCGCCGGGAACCGGCGACATCCAGCTCACGCTGGCGCAGTCGTTCCCGCTGACCGGCGCCGTGGTCGTGAGCACGCCGCAGGATGTCAGCCTGAAGATCGCGCGGCGCGGCCTGCGGATGATGGAACAGGTCCATGTGCCGATCCTCGGCGTGATCGAGAACATGAGCGGCTTCACCTGCCCGACTTGCGGAGAGGTCAGCCACATCTTCCACCAGGGTGGCGGTGCCGCCATCGCCACCGAGCTCGGGGTTCCGTTCCTGGGCAAGGTGCCGCTCGACCCGGCCATCGTCGATTCCGGCGATGACGGTGTGCCCCTGGTGGTGGCGCACCCTGACAGCCCCGCCGCGCAGGCCTATTGCCGCATCGCGGCGGCGCTTTCGGCCGGGCAGGCAGCGGCCGGCGGCGTCGCATTGCCCTTCGACTGGAACGTCGCGACGGGCGCCGGCAAGCCCGCACCGGTCCCGGCCACCGGCGGGCCGCAGGACCTTCCCTGCGCGTTCGACCTTGGCGCGGCGGGCCTGGAGATTCTCTGGGCGGACGGTGAAACCCGGGGCATTCCCGCGCGTGATCTGCGCATTGCCTGCCCCTGTGAGGCCTGCCGCGACGAGGTCACCGGCGCGCGGCTTCTGGATCCGGAGGCGGTTCCGCTGACCGTCGCCCCGACGCGGATCTGGAGCGTGGGAAACTACGCCATCGGCATCGCGTTCAGCGACGGTCACGGCAGCGGGATCTACACCTATCAGGCGGTGCGCAGGATGCAGGGGGCTGAAACCGAGGATGTCTGACACGGTGACCCCTCTGCGCATCCGGGCCCAGTCGTCGCCGCGGGACCCCGATACGCTGCGCTTCCTGCTCGATGCGCCGGTCCGGAACGGCGCGGGCTCGGCGACGTTCGACGGCACCACCGACGGCACCACCGGGGAGGCGCCGCTGGCGCGCGCCCTGTTCGCCTTGAATGGCGTGCGTCGGGTGGAAGTGGATGGCGCTTGCATCCATGTGCGCAAGTCCACCGATGCACGCTGGGAGGACTTGAAGGCGCCCATTGCCGCCGCCATCCGCGCCGTGCTCGCCAGCACCGGGGAGCCCCTGGGCGCGCGGCCGGACGGAGCCGACGGCAACCGCGACGCGCAGATGCTGGCGGCGATCCGCGATCTGCTCGACAGCCGCATCAATCCGTCCATCGCGGGACACGGCGGTCACATCGGTGTCGAACGCGTGACCGACGGGGTCGTCCATCTGCGGATGTCGGGCGGCTGCCAGGGATGCGCCGCCTCGCAACTGACCCTGCGCGGCGGGGTCGAGCGGACGCTGCGTGCCGCCCTGCCCGACGTGCAGACCATCGTCGACGTGACCGATCACGAGGCTGGAACCGAACCGTTCTACGGGCGCGTGGCCGATCGCGCCGGGCCCGTGACTTACCCGATCGCAGGACCGGCGCCGGGAGCGCCGCCGTCCGGTGCCTCGGTCGAGGCGCCATGGGATGGAGACCCTCCCCTGGCAAGCCGCGTCCGGCGATACCTCGAAGCGCTCCCCTCCTCCGCGCCGGCAGTCAGCTACGGTGCGCTGACACGCGCGCTCGGGCTTTGGCGGCCCGGATCGGTCCGCAGGATCACCCGGGCACTGGAGGACACCATGCGCGAGGATGCGCGCGCAGGCCGCCCCTTCATCGCGGCCCGCGCCGTCAGCCGCGCCACCGATGGCCTTCCCGCCAGAGGGTTCTTCGATCTCGCCCGCGACCTGTCGCGCGGGCCGCGCGAAAACGAACCCGAGCGTGCTTTCCACGCCCGGGAAATCGAACGCCTGGAACGCCCGGATCGATGACCCGACGGATACCAGGCCAATCAGCGCCGAGCGCCTTCCCCGGAATCACACTTGGCACCAGGAGAAAGAACCGATGATGCAGCTACATCTCTCCAACGACCGGACCGAGGTCGACATGCATGTGCTTGCAAAAGCTTTCGGGTTGTCCCGCGAAGCGTTTGAAGACGCACTGAGCGTGTCCGCGATCAGCTACTGGTATGAACTGGGACCTGGCGACACGGCCACACCCCGAACGGTGTTCCGCTCGACCGAGACCGGACAACGTGTCACGCTCGATCGGACCGGCCGGATCATGTCCGCGGAGGAAAGCCATTTGGTGGATCAGCCTGCGCCGTGCAGCGAAACCTGCCGACCAGTCGGAGCAAAGGAGCGCGCGGTAGACGCCGCCACGCCGGTCGACGCAACCTGTGCCAGCGGCCAGTCCCGGCAACAGGCAGCCGCGCGGCGTCTTGACGGCCTTCTCGACCAGGCGCTGCAGGACACCTTTCCCGCCAGCGACCCGGTCGCCATCAGCTTCGACGCGCCGCGTCCGGGGCCATGACATCGACGGAGGCAACATGATTGTCGAACGCTCCGATCAGGTTCCCCGCCTGAAATGGCCGCGCCGCTTTCCGGTGCCGCGCGATTTCGGCGTGCCGAAGGCCTCGCGCATCGTCGAGGGCAAATCCTGGCCCAAGCCGGATGGAGCCACCCGGATCGCCACCCTGCGCGTCTACCGCTTTGAGCCGGACAGTGACGGCCCGCCACGGATCGACACCTTCGCTGTCGATCTCGACGATTGCGGGCCGATGCTGCTGGACGCGCTGATCTGGATCAAGTCCAAGGTCGACCCGACGCTCACCTTCCGCCGGTCCTGCCGCGAGGGTGTGTGCGGGTCCTGTGCGATGATGATCGATGGCACCAACTGGACCGCCTGCACCCGCGCAATGGACGAGCTTTCCGCGCCCGCCACGATCTATCCGCTGGCAAACCTGCCGGTCATCAAGGATCTGGTGTCGGATCAGACCCACCTCTTTGCACAACACGCGCTCACCGAGCCCTGGCTCAAGACCGAAACGCCGGCGCCGGCGCGTGAACGACTGCAATCTCCCGAGGACCGCGCGGCGCTCGACGAGTATTACGAGTGCATCATGTGTTTCTGCTGCACCTCGGGATGTCCCAGCCACTGGTGGAACGGCGACCGTTTTCTCGGCCCGGCCGCCCTCCTGACTGCCTGGCGGTGGCTGGCCGACAGCCGCGACGAGGGGCGCGGCGAGCGGCTGGACGCGCTGGACGACCCCTTCCGCCTTTATCGCTGCCACACGATCCTGAACTGCACCCGCACCTGCCCGCGCGGCCTCAACCCCGGCAAGGCGATCGCGGAGATCAAGCGGATGATGCTGGACCGCGGCGGCTGAAGAGGACCCCAATGAGTGATCCCCGCCCGCAATCCCCGAACATGCAGAATTACCGGCCACAATTGACCTCGGTCATGTCTTTTGGGCATCGGCTGTCCGGTTTGGCCTTGGGTTTTTGTGCATTCGGCCTTGCCGCCTGGCTGGTGGCCGGTGCCGCGGGACCGGAGGCATTCGAGTTCGCACAGGCGGCCCTGCACTCCAACGCGGGGCGCGTGATACTCATCCTGGCGTCTTGGGCCGGCTTCTATCATCTCTGCAATGGTATCCGCTACCTGATCTGGGACAGCGTTCACGCCATCGAGTTGCGTAGCATCTATGTCGGTGGCTGGGCTGTCATTGCGGCAAGTCTGATCCTGACCGCCGCCCTGTGGACCTGGGTTGTGACATGACCTCGCGCCGCGTCACCCCCTATGCCGCCGCGCATCGGCTCGGCGCCGCAGGACACGCGGCAGGTCATTGGTGGGCGCAGCGCGTCTCGGCCATCGCATTGGTGCCGCTGATATTGTGGCTGGTCTGGGCGCTGACTGGCGGTTCCGCGGCTGACCACATGGCATTGACAGTCTGGCTCGGTGCGCCGGTCAACGCCATCCTGATGATCCTTCTGCTGATTGCAGCGTTCCACCACGCCGCACTCGGACTTCAGGTCGTTGCCGAGGATTACATACACTCCCGCTTGCGGTTCGCAGTGATCGCCTTCGTTCACATCGCCTGCGCTGCAGCTGGCGTGGCGGGGATCGCCGCGACCCTGATGTTCGGGTTGAACGACTAGACTGGAAAAGCCATGCCGACGATCGAGAAGTTTCTTCCGACAGCCCGGAAACGGATGTCCTGCATCGGGTCCGACGCAGCACTGTTGCAGGCGGCGCGGCTACTGGAGAGCGGCCAGGATATGCTCCTGGTTTGCGACACGGGTGGCCGGATGCTCGGCGTTCTTACAAAGACCGACGCTGTACGCCAGATCGGAATCTGCACTGGCGCCAGTTGTACCGCACCGGTGATCGAGGCAATGACCCGCGAGGTCACGACGACGACGCCAGAGGGTCGCCTGGAGGATGCCTGGGGGATGATGAAAGCGCGCGGCTTCAAGAACATTCCGGTCGTCGATCCCAACGGCAAGCCTCTTGGCGTGTTGAACGCGCGCGACGTTCTTCAGATCCTCTGGCATGACGTTCAGAAGGAAGAGGAGCTGTTGTTCAATTACGTGATGAATGTTGGCTATCGCTGATTCGAAGCTGCAAAAATTGACCTGCACTTCACGGCCCTGCCGAGTGTGCTCAAGCCGACGCATTCCGATTTCTGGCCGAAAACCAGCGAAGCATGGCGGATTGCATCCTGCATGCGAAAAGGGGACGCTTTCTTGAATTGGCCAGCCGGTAGAGCTGGTCGAGCACCTTCGATACACGGTTCTTTGACTAAATCGACCGTCACCGGGAACCTTTCGTGCCTGCCTGCATCCAACGGTGCGAGACGGCGGAAAAGCCGCTGTCCGACCGGAAACACGAAAGGACCACCCATGACCAAGGCATTCGCTCTCGCCGCCGGCCTTCTGGCCGCAACCGCCCTGCCCACTCTCGCCCATGACGAGGAGGCGCTGCGACAGTCGCCGCCGCCCGCACCGTTCATCCAAGTTAGCGACGCCCTGCCGCTGCCCGAGTTCATCCCCGGCCTCGGCACACTTTTCGTCGATCCGGCAACTTTGCCCGCCGGTCCGTTCCTGGCCTATGACCGCGACGGCAACCTGTCCGCGACCGTCTACATGACCCCGCTCGAGGAGCTCGCAAACGGCATCTCCTACGACGATCTGCATGTCGGCGCGCACAATGTCTCCAGCGTCGACATTTACTACAACGCTGGCCATCCGGGCGTCGAGGCGCCGCACGCCCATGTCGTGCTGTTCCACGACGATGAAGCGCGCGGGCGTCTGGCCGAGTGATGCGGACACGTCGCCACATCCTGGCGGCCGGGGGTGGCGGTCTCGCCACCCTCGCGATGCCGTCCCTGCTTCGAGCGCAACAGGTCGAAGTGATCGAGATGCGTGGCACGCCGCGCGGCGAGCGCATCTGGTATAATCCCATCGGCCTCGCCATCACGCCCGGAACGATCTTGCACTTCGTCAACCGCGACCCCGTGAACAGCCACACCGCCACCGCCTATCATCCCGAGCTTTTCGACCGGCCTGCACGCATTCCCGACGGAGCCGCTCCCTGGAACAGCGATTTTCTGTTGCCGGATGAGAGCTTCGAGGTGACGCTCGAGGTGCCTGGGGTCTACGACTACTACTGCCTGCCGCACGAGATGGCCGGGATGGTGGGCCGGATCGTGGTCAGCCGCCCCTCGGACTTGGGCTGGCACGGTGTGGCGCAGGACACAGATGACCTGCCCGAAGCTGCGCTGCGGGCGTTTCCAACGGTCGAGGCGATCCTTGACCAAAGCCGCATCGACCCCGAGGAGACGCGATGACCCTGCGCGCCCACAGCAAGACGTCTACGCCAGAGATCGGCCCCGCGACATCAGAGGCCGATCTGGTCGCCGCCGCCCGCCCCGGAACGGACGATGCCCGGCGCGAGGCGGCGGTGCGCGAGTTGGTCCGGCGTCTCAACCCACGCCTCTTCCGCGTGGCGCGCGGCATCGTCGACAGCGACGCGGAGGCTGAGGACATCGTGCAGGAAACCTACCTCGCCGCCTTCGGCAAGATCGACCAATTCCGCGGCGAGGCGGCTTTCGCCACTTGGATCACCCGGATCGCCATCAATGCCGCGCGCATGCAACAGCGCCGCGCGCGCCCTCACGAAAGCTACGATACGGTGACTGAAGAGCCCGCCGATCCCGCCAACGTCCTGTCGTTCCCCGGCGTTGGCTCCGAAAGGCCAGAGACGGCCCTTGGTCGGGCGCAGATGCGCGCGCTGATGGAACGCACGGTGGCCGCGTTGCCCTCCGAGATGCGCCTGCCCTTCCTGCTGCACGAGGTCGAGGGCGTGAGGATCCGCGAGATCGCTGCCGATCTCTCGCTCAACCCGATCACGGTGAAGACGCGCCTGTTCCGCGCCCGCCGCCGGTTGCGCGCCGCGATGGAGGCAGAGTTGCGCGGCGGTTTCGATACGGTATTTCCCTTCGACGGCGCGCGCTGCGCTGGTATGGCCGACCGTGTGGTCAACGCGCTGAGGGAGACAGGCGAGCTATAGCCGTTGCGTCAGGCGACGGGCCTCGGTCTGACGGCCTGGCGTTCGCTGTCCTTGGCGCGTGAGGTGCCAAGCCGAGGAAGCGTGGTCTCACCAAATCGGCCGCAGCACCATCTCTACGCCGAGCATCAACAAGGCGAGAAGGAAAAGACGCCGGAACAAGATCGGGTCGATCCGGGCTCGCACCTTCCGGCCCGCCCACATGCCGAGGAGCGCGGGAAGCACCGCCAGCGCCGACAACCCCGCGCTCTCAACGGTGACAGCGCCGCGCGCGCCAAGTCCAGCGGCCAGGGCAAGTGTAGAGACGGTAAAGGAGAGCCCGAGCGCCTGGATCAGATGGTCGCGCGACAACCCCAGCGCCTGAAGGTAGGGAACCGCGGGGATCACGAGGATGCCGGTGCCGCCCGCTACGAGGCCGGTGGCGGCTCCGACGATCGGGGAGAGCCAAGGCTCGACCCGCTGGGGAACGCGCAACTGCCGCGCGAAAAGGGTGTAGACGGCGTATACGACGAGGGCGAGACCGAGCGCCGTGGTGGTGGCTTCGGTTTCACCGCCTACGAGGAGACCGGCGCTCAGCGCCGTCCCCGCAAAGATCGCCACCATCATCGGCCAGAGACGTCGCAGCACCGCGCTGCGATCCGATCCAGCGAGAAACTGCCAGACATTGGTGACAAGGGAGGGAATGACGAGGAGGCTGGCCGCCGCGAGCGGCGAGACGAGCGCGCCCAGCACCGCCATCGCCACGGTCGGCAGGCCCATCCCCGTTACGCCCTTGACGAACCCCGCAGCAAAGAACGTCGCTGCGATCACGAAAAGCATGGGAGTGGAAAAGTCGGCCATGTCTTTCCTGATACCGGCCTGTTGTGCTGAAACAAGCCGCAAGACGGACGCGCATCGTGGTTTCTTCCTGTTCAATCTTGCAGGTGTTCGAAAGGCGACGGATCATCGGGTATCGTTCAGAGGGAGAATGAAATGCCGAAGGGATATGTCGTGGCCCACATCCGCGTGCAGGAGAACGACGTCTACGAACAGTTCAAGCGCATGGCGGGCCCGGCCATCGCCGAACATGGCGGCCTCGTTCTGGTCCGCAACCCGGATGGGGATTACCGCGAGGGTGGCCTGCGCGGCTCGGTCGTGGTGGTGGAGTTCGACGAGCTCGCAGCGGCGCAGCAATTCTATGAGTCCGAGGCCTACACCGCCGCACGACGGATCCGCGAAAAGGCCGCAGAGACCGATCTGGTGATCGTCGAGGGCTTAGACTGACGTCTGGTCTGTAACGAAGAGTCCGGCAATAGCTGCTCGGCGCTCGCAATGCTAATCGACCGAAGGGATGATCCCGCATCCTCCAAAAACGACGGTCATGGAACCCGGGGCGCTTCTCGCATTGCAGCACGCCCGGCTTGCACGATGCGCCGTCCAAGCCCCGCCATCCCCAGCACCCAGGCTGTGAGGGCGACATAGACCAGCACCTCCGGGATCGGGTCGAGGAAGCCGTAGCCCATCGCGCGGTCGAATTGATAGGTGCTGGTGGTGTACATCGCCAGCGGAAAGACCATGCCCCAGATCGCCGGTTCATAGGTGAAACGGTCGCGCATCCAGACGTAGCGCCACAGCATCAGCCCGAACAGGAACGGGATCCACCAGCTCGCCACCGCCCAGAAGAAAAAGGTGAAGCCCTTGATGAACGGCAAGAGCGGGCCCAGCAGAGGCCAGGTCTCGGCGCGCAGGATCAGGATCGAGCCCGCCAGCGCCGTGATCGCCACCGCGCCCATGTTGATCCAGTAGGGCGGGCTGAAATCCTCGCGGTTCATCGGCACGAAGGTCAGGCGGTAGAAGATCAGCGGGATGATCGCCAGATACAGCATGCAGCCGATCAGGAACATCGCGATCACCTGGAACTGGATCGCCTCGGGCGGGGCCGCGCCCGTGTCGATCACCCCCCGCAGCACCACCACCGACTGGGTCGAGAACGCGGCGATCAGCCAGGCGCCGTTGATGCCGCGCGCCAGCGTCGGCTTGCGCGCCCGCACGGTGACGGCGGTGAAGAAGGTATACATGATCCCGAACCACAGGATCAGGCCAAGCCACCACAGCGCGTCGCCCACGCCCGTGGCCCCGATCACCACCACGTTCTGCGTGCCCAGCACACAGGTGCCCGCAACGATGGTGAAGAACCCCGGCGCGCGCTGATGGTCCGAGATGTCGCGGAGCAGCACTGCGCGGAACCGCAAGGCGCGCAGGATCGTCAGGCCCCAGAGCACCGGCCAGGCGATCCAGTTGACCCCGATCAGCGCCAGCGCGACCGGGCGCGGCCCCATGAAATGGCAGGCGATCGACACCACGCCGGTCGCCATCACCAGCGCGAAATAACCTGGAAAGAGCGACGCTGCGCCATCGAGCAGAAGCCGGCTCAGGCCCGAAGACCGAGCGGCTCCGTTCTCGGGTTCGGGCCCCTCATCCCCGCGCATATCTGAGCATCAGTTCAAGCTGGAGAAAGAAAAGAACAAGGGCTGTGTTCAACCCCCAGGCGACGGTCAGCCATCGCGCCAGAGTGCCCCAGAACGGACTGGCGTTCGGCGCGCAGCGCCAGATTGCGACCAGTATCCAGACCGTATAGGCCGCCGAAGTCAGGATCAGCGCTTGCTGAAACGCCAATTGTCCTGCATCGAGCGCAGTTGCGTGCAGGATGGCGAGAGCCATGCTCACCGCAACGCCATATCCCCAGAAGACGACCGGCAAGGACATCCGCCCCTGCCATGCGAGCAGTTCAGGAGCGAAGAACAATGAGAAGAATGAGTTTCTGGACTCGTCAGGCGTCATGGCCGCCCCTTTCCGAGTGAGATTGAACCAATGCCCGTTAATTTGAAAGCCGAAAGGCCATCGGTGTCCGAATTTGAGGACGGCCTTGGCTCAAGAATCAGGAAAACAGTTCCTCAGCCGCGTCTTGCCCCTCGGGCTCGCGTTTATCTTCGCCGGATTCTACGCGCGCTTGGACCTGCCATGTCGCGCCCGAAGTGGCGCGAGGCATTGCGGGCGGCTCTGGGGGCCGGGCTGGCGCTCGCGCTGTGCGGCATCCTTCTTGTCATGCTGGAAGCCTGGCGAGGCATGGCATCCGGATACTTGCTGATCGCCCCTCTTGGCGCGACGGCATTCCTCGTCTTCGCCGTGCCGAACTCGCCACTCGCGCAGCCCTGGTCTGCGGTCGTCGGCAATACGGTCTCGGCGATTGCCGCCATTGCGGTGACGGGCCTCGGCCTTGCACCGGAACTTGGCGCCGGCCTCGCGGTATGTCTCGCCATGGCCGCGATGGCGGCGCTGCGCGCCATGCACCCGCCCGGGGCGGCGGTCGCACTGACGACGGTCCTTTCCACGCCCGAAGGCGGAACGCTCGGCCTGGGTTTCGCTGCCTCGCCCGTCTTGCTCGACACGGCGCTGCTGGTCGGCTTGGCGGTTCTCTACAACCGGGCCACCGGACGCAAATATCCCTTCCGCCAGCCCGCCATCTCCAGCCGCCACGCAACCGACAACGTCGATCCGGAACGCCGCCTCGGGCTATCGGGTGATGATCTGGCCGCGGTTCTGGACCGATACAACCTGAGCGCCAATATCGGTGCGGAGGATTTCGGCCGCATCCTGGCCGCTGCCGAGGCCGAGGCCGCGCGCCAGCACTTCGACGGCCTGACCTGCGCCGAGGTGATGTCGCGGGACGTGGTTACGGTGACGCCCGCAACGCGGCTCGGGCGCGTGGCCGACCTGTTCCGGGAACACCGCTTCAAGACGCTTCCCGTGGTGGAACCGGACGGCACGCTCTGCGGGATCATTACACAGAATGACCTGATCCAACGTGCCCGCGGCGATGCCACCCTTCGCCACGACGGCTTTGCCTCGGCGCTCCTCGGGATGCTGGACAGTGTGCGCGGAGGGCTTGTTGCGCGTGACGTGATGACAACCGACCTGCGCACCGTTGCACCGGCGGATGGCATCGGAGTGCTCGTTCACCTTCTCGCGGATGGCGGCGTCCAGGCCGCGCCGGTGGTGACAGCGGGCCGCCTGGACGGGATCGTGACCCGGTCAGATCTGTTGGCCGTGCTTGCGCGGCGGACGGTCCTTGCCGGTCTCACGCCGACCCGCGACTGATCGCGAGCGCATCACGGAATCGCCCCCCCGGTAGCGCCGACACCTGCCGTTTTCCGAAGCTGGTGGCTCTGATGCTCAGATATCGGTCAGCTCGGAGGCAACGACCGACATCGCCCAAGACTCCAGGCTTGTCCGATCGGGTGCAACCTCTATTGCCGCCCCGTCGGAAAATGCCTCGAACGCATCGCGGTTCAGTGCATTCAGACCCACCAACACCGGCACATCCAGCTCAACCGCCGAAGCAATCACTTCGCGGAAGCCGCGTCCTTCGGCCTCGTGCTTTCCGAATTTGTTGATGATCAGTAGGTCTGCCCCGGCCATCAGGCGCGCCGCGACGTGTCCTACGGCTGTTTCCAGCGCGTCCGCGTCAAGGCGACAGCCGCGCGCCTCCGGTCCCCGGCCCTGGCTGATGCGCAGAACAGGCCCGTCAGGCAGCACCCGCACATCCATGTCGCAGGGGCGCGTGTCGGCGCGTTCAGTGTTGATCTGGACGGTGCCGGCACATCGCACCCCTTGAACGGCCAGGCGCGCGGCGAGTCGTTCGAGCAGGAGGTCCGTGTCGCCACGTCCGGGCGCCATCGTGAAGGCAAGAGTCATGACATGGGTCCTCAATTCGGGCAGAAGGGTTGGAATTCGACCAGCGCCCCTGCGGGCAGGACATCCGTGTCGGCGGGCAGGAAGATCAGGCCATCTGCGGAGGGAAGGTGCCCGACACGACCTGAATCGATTGTGTCGTCACAGTGGACGACCTCACGCCCTTGCCCGTCGAAACCGGCCAAGGTGGCGGGCCTGAGTTCGCAGCGCCCCGGCTTTCGCCGGATGGCGGTGGCGATCACGACGTGGCGGCGTTGCGCTAACCCCGTTTCCCCGGTCAGCCCCCGCACAAGCGCGGTTCCGAAAAGCGCCCACGTCACATAGGCCGACAGCGGATTTCCGGGCAGCCCTAGCCAGAAGGCCGATCCGATGCGCCCGAAGGAAACGGGTTTGCCCGGCTTGACGGCGACTCCGCTGAACACGATGTCACCCCCGAGCGTGGCGAGTGCGGGCTTCACATGGTCCTCCTCACCCACCGAAAGCCCGCCCGTCGTCACTATCAGATCGACGGATGTGGCCAATTCCTCAATCTGCCGGGCAAGCCCATCGCGATCGTCGTCGCCGTGCGACGCGCGAACGATCTCAACACCCGCAAGTCCAAGGAAGGCCGAGAGCATCGGCGTGTTAATGTCCCAAATCTGTCCGGCATCTCGCGCCCCCCCGGCGCGACGCACCTCGTCGCCCGTGACCAGCAGGGCGGCGCGCACCCTGCGCCGGACGCGCAGAACGCCGGCGCCGGCGGCGGCACAGGCGGCAATGTCTCGCGGCCCCAGTTTGCGGCCCGCGTCGAGAACGGTCGCGCCCGCCGCGATGTCGCTGCCCGCGCGGCGGATGTTGAGACCGGGCGCGGGGCGTTCGAACAGGCGGACCGCCTCGCCCGTCCGAAGGACAGCTTCCTGCATCACCACGGCATCGGCGCCCGCGGGAACCGGCGCGCCGGTGAAGATGCGGGCGGCGGTCGGACCGGAGAGGGGAGCGGCAGGGGTTTGTCCGGCAGCAAGCCGGGCCACCACCCGCAGATCCCATGGACCAGCTCCGATCAGTGTCGAGGTGTCGAGCGCATAGCCATCCATCGCTGCGTTGTCGAAGGCCGGCGCCAAGGCACGGGAGCGGACGGGATGGGCGAGGACACGACCGAGCGCATCGGCCAGCGAAACGGCCTCGGTCCGCCCGACCGTCTTGGCCTGGGCAGCGATGCGCCCCAAGGCCTCGTCGAAACCGATGAGAGGTGCCAGCTTGTCGTAGCCGTCACATCCGCATTCGGCCTTCAAAATTGCGCTATGTATCGTCATTACGAAGCCCCCTTTTCGGTTCGGATTTCACATCATTTGCGATCCCACGGCGACGTGCCATGCCGGCGTGAAGCCGCGAGAGGTCCCCGGCGTTCAAACGCAGACGGGCAAAGGGGAGAAGGATCGCATTCTCCAGGATCAGGTGACGTCTTGCATGATCGGCATATCGGTGAAGCGCGGCACAGGCCGTCGGTTCGATTTCGGGCGTTGCGCCCTGCAGTATGGCCGTGATCCTCGGCGTATCGAAATCGGCATGTCTGTGATCTGTGCTGAGCCGCTTGAGCAGGCGGTCGATTTCATCCTCCTCCGAGCAGCGCGCTTGCAGGAGCGGAAACAAGTCAGTCTCTTCGTCTTCAAGGTGGAGTGGAAGCTCATCCGAAAGGAAAGACATGATGGGCTTTGTCTCGGTGCCCGATGCACGGCCCAAATCGGCGATCCGGTCCAACATGGCGCAAACCTCGCGCTCTCGAAGGTGCACGGCATGCAAATAGTCGATCGGAGCGGCGAGCAGACCTGGGTCGATTGACGTGAGGCCGGGTCGGCTGCGCGTCTGAACTGGAGGGTACATGCCGCGTCCTTTCGCAGGGTTCAGATCGGAGCGAGGCTTGCGCCTGTGATCTTTGCGCTTTGGGCCAGAGTTTCGACGAAATCCCGTGATGCCCTCGCCCAGGCCGCCTTTTCCAGCGCCTGCGCGATCTTGGGGCGCACGGTGTCGTAGGGCAGCACCTGCCCCGGCGCGATGGCGTTGAGGCGGATGATGTGCCACCCGTGGCGTGACAGCACCGGCGCCGGGCTCATGCCGCCTTCGGGCAAGCCGCGCAGGGCCGCCTCGAACTCCGGCACGGTGTCGCCGGGGCCAAGCTGACCCAGGTGACCACCCGCATTCTTCGATCCGCAATCGCTCTCGCGGGCGGCTGAGGCAAAGCCCTTGGCCTCACCATCCAGCTTGGCAAGTAGCGCCGTTGCCCGTCTCTCGGCTGACGCACGCTCTTCGTCATCGCGCGGGTCGCAGGCACAGAGGATATGCGACACGTCCCACAACGGGGCCGAGCGGTAGCGGTCGGGGTCTTTCGACCATTCGGCACGCACCGCTTCCTCGGTGATGGGCTGAATGCTCAGCGCCTCATCGAGAAGCGCGCGAATGAGCGCCTCCTCTTCGGTCTCGAAACGCCCGGGGGCCAGTTCCATCGGGTCAGGGACCAGCCCGCGTGCCCTTGCCTCCTGCAATAGAAGCGCACGGATCGCCAGCGCCTGCGCGGCCTTGCGCCATGCGATGCCGGGCTTTTCACGCGGACCGGTGTGGTTCTGGGCCTCGGCGGCAATCGCCGCCGAGGGTATGGTGTCATCGTTCACGACGACATCGGGGAAAAGAGCCACGTTCATCGCACTTACTCCGCCGGGGTCGTGGTTGCGGGGCTGCTCTCGCCCTGCCGTTTGTCAAAGGCGCGGCGACGTTCGTCCAGCGGGCGGCGGCGGCGCGAACGCACGATCTGGTAGCCCGAGCGCGCCAGAAGGTAGCGGAACGGAGCGGCGAAGCCCGACCAGATATGCACCAGCCGCGTGAACGGGAACAGGATGGTGATGATCAGCCCGAGGAAGATGTGCAGCTTGTAAAGCCAGTGCACATTCACCACCGTGACCCAGGCGTTGACGTTCCACGTCACCACGCTTTGCGACCAGGTCATGAAGCGGACCATCTCGGCCCCGTCCATGTGCTGGAGCGTCTGCGTGATAGTCAGAAGGCCAATGGCAAGCTGAAGCCAGATCAGCCCCATGATGACGATATCCGGCATGGTCGAGGTCACGCGAATGCGTGGATCGGCCAGCCGCCGGTGCAACAGCATGGTCGAGCCGATCAGCGCGGCGATGCCCGCCGGGCCGCCAATCAGAACCGCCATCCACTGTTTCAGACCATAGGGAACACCGAGCGCATCCAGTACCCAGATCGGCGTGAAGAGACCGATCAGATGGCCGAAGAATACCGTCAGAATACCGACGTGAAACAGAATGGATCCCCAGACCAGCTGCTTGCGGCGCAAGAGTTGGCTGGACGAGCTTTTCCAGGTGAAGGGGTCGCGTTCATAGCGCGCGACGGAGCCCACGAGGAACACCGTCAGCGCGACATAAGGCATGACCCCGAAGATGATGAAATTGATATCGAAATTGCCGAACATGTCATGCGCTCCTGTTCAGGGGTGTGGTGGGGGCGTCCATGCCCGCCAGCATGTCGCGGACCTGCGGGCAGCCTGCGTTCGGGTCTGGGCCAAAGGTAACTTCGGTTTCCTCCCAGACCGCGTCGAGCGCCTCGAGATCGGTCGGGTCGTCGTCGGGCTGCGCCAGCATCTCGGTCAATGCCTCGGCGTCGGGCTGCGTTCCAGAAAGCTGCGACAGCGCTTTGAAAACGTTGGCATAACCACTTTCGCGCCGCTCCAGCCGCGTGCCGAGCGCGTCGAGGATATGCGCCGCGTCGGCGAGGATGTCCTGTGCCTCGGCAAAGGGCCGCATGGAGAGGAACTCCAGAAGTACCGGCAGGTGATCGGGCAGTTCCGTGGTGGCGGGCTCGACCCCGCCCTCCCGGTAGGTCTCGATCAGGCTGACCATCGCGCCGCCCCGGTCCCGGCTTTCGCCATGGACGTGCTCGAAGAGGTTGAGCGACAGGCTCCGCGAGCGGTCGAAGAGCATCACGTAACCCTCTTGCAGGGCATAGATATCGCCCTGCCCCAGGTTTTCGGTAAGCGTTTGCAACGCCGCGCGGTGGCTTGCGTCGATGCGCGTATCCGTTGCCAGGACGTCCGCGATTTCTGGCATCGCCGCCTGCAACTCCGTTGAGGGGTAGCTCAGCAGCAGCGACAGGGCTTTCAATGTACGGTCCATCATCAGAATGTCTCCGTCGGAAGGGCAAAATTCTTCTTCTTTCCGCCAAAGAGCGTCGTCTTGCCGGTTTCGCCGGAAGAACAGCCATTGCCATCGGTAAAGCCGCAGCCGCCGCGAATGTTAGCCCCGTCTTCGTTCTGTTCGCGGTGCGCCGTGGGGATCGCGAAACGGTCCTCGTAATCGGCGATGGCCATGATCTTGTACATGTCCTCGATCACCCGGCCCGACATGCCGACGCGGGCGGCAATCGCCTCGTCGCGCACGCCATCGACGCTGAGGGCCCGCATGTAAAGCCGCATGGCCGACATCCGCTCCAGCGCGTGCACGATGGGCTCCTCATCGCCCGCCGTTAGCATGTTGGCGAGGTACTTCACCGGGATTCGCAATGAGCGCACGTCGGGCATCTGGTCGCTCATCGCGATCTGCCCCGCCTGCGCGGCGTTCTGGATGGGTGAGAGCGGCGGGATATACCAGACCATCGGCAGGGTGCGGTATTCCGGGTGCAGCGGGAAGGCTACCTTCCAATCCATCGCCATCTTCCAGACCGGGCTGACCTTCGCCGCCTCGATCCAGTCCTCGGGAATGCCGTCACGGCGCGCCGCTTCGATCACCTCCGGATCGTTGGGGTCAAGGAACACATCCATCTGTGCGCCATAGAGATCGGTCTCGCGTTCGGCGCTGGCCGCTTCCTCGATCTTGTCGGCATCATAGAGGATCACGCCCAGATAACGGATGCGACCGACGCAGGTCTCCGAACACACGGTCGGCTGGCCGGACTCGATGCGCGGATAGCAGAAGGTACATTTCTCGGATTTGCCGCTTTCCCAGTTGTAGTAGATCTTCTTGTAGGGGCAGCCCGAGATGCACATCCGCCAGCCGCGGCACTTCTCCTGGTCGATCAGGACGATGCCGTCCTCCTCGCGCTTGTAGATCGCGCCCGAGGGGCACGACGCCGAACAGGTCGGGTTCAGACAATGTTCGCACAGGCGCGGCAGGTACATCATGAAGGTATTTTCATACTCTCCATAGATCTCCTTCTGCACATTCTCGAAGTTGTAGTCCTGCGACCGCTTGGAGAACTCGCCGCCGAGGATTTCCTCCCAGTTGGGGCCCTTTTCGATCTTTTCCATACGCTCGCCGGTGATCGCAGAGCGCGGGCGCGCGGTCGGGAAATGATCCATGTCAGGCGCGGATTTCAAGTGATCATAGTCGAAATCGAACGGCTCGTAATAGTCGTCGATCTCGGGCATCGAGGGGTTGGCAAAGATATTCGCCAGAATTCGCCACTTGGCCCCCTGCTTAGGCTGCAGCTTTCCGCTCGCCGAACGCACCCAGCCCCCGTTCCAGCGTTTCTGGTTTTCCCAGTCAGTGGGATAGCCGGTGCCGGGCTTGGTCTCGACATTGTTGAACCAAGCGTATTCAACGCCTTCGCGGGTCGTCCACACGTTCTTGCAGGTCACCGAGCAGGTGTGACACCCGATGCATTTATCAAGGTTCAGGACCTTGCCGATTTGCGCACGAACTCTCATTCCGCTGCCTCCACTTTTCCGGTTGCGGGCTGATCCAGCCAGTCGATCTTCTTCATCTTGCGCACGATCACGAATTCGTCGCGGTTGCTGCCAACGGTGCCGTAATAGTTGAACCCGTAGGAAAGCTGCGCGTAGCCGCCGATCATGTGCGTGGGCTTGAGCGTGGCACGGGTGACCGAGTTGTGAATACCACCGCGATGGCCGGTCTTCTCGGAGCCGGGCGTGTTCACGATCTTTTCCTGCGCGTGATACATGAACAGTGTGCCCTGCTTGATCCGCTGGGACACCACCACTCGCGCGGTCAGCGCGCCGTTGATGTTGTAGGCCTCGACCCAATCGTTATCGACCAACCCGACCTTTTGCGCGTCTACCTCGGACATCCACACGACCGGTCCGCCCCGGTTCAGCGTCAACATCAAGAGGTTGTCGGTATACGTGCTGTGGATGCCCCATTTCTGATGGGGCGTGATGAAGTTGAGCACCACATGCGGGCTGCCCTCGGCCGCGTCGTTGTTGACGGCGGCGGTGATGGTCTTGAGGTCGACCGGCGGGCGGTAGCCCACGAAGCCTTCGCCAAAGGCGCGCATCCACAGGTGATCTTGATAGAGCTGTTGTCGCCCAGTGAGGGTGCGCCACGGGATCAACTCGTGCACATTGGTATAGCCCGCGTTATAGCTGACCTTGTCGCTCTCGATGCCCGACCATGTGGGCGACGAGATGATCTTGCGCGGCTGTGCCGCGATATCGCGAAAGCGGATCTTGTTGTGATGCTCGCCCTCGGCCAGATGCGCGTGGTGCCGCCCGGTGGGTTTCTCCAGTTCTTCCCACGCCTTGACCGCGACATTGCCGTTGGTTTCCGGCGCAAGCATCAGGATCATTTCACAGGCGTCAATGGCTGTCTCAAGCTTCGGCTGTCCCTTGGAGACACCCTCGTCCAGAACCTCGCCGTTGAGGTCGCGGAGGGCCTGCACCTCATCACCGGTGTTCCAGTTGATCCCCTTACCGCCATTGCCAAGCTTTTCCAGGAGCGGGCCTATGGAGGTGAACTTCCTGTAAAGGTTAGGATAATCCCGTTCCACCGCGATATAGTTGGGCGCGGTCTTGCCCGGGATCAGGTCGCATTCACCCTTTTTCCAGTCCTTGACATGGGCCTGCGCCAACTCGCCCGGTGTGTCGTGCAAAAGCGGAAGCTGCACGATATCGGTCTCGACCCCCAGTACCTCGGGCGCGACCTCGGAGAATTTCTTCGCAATCGCCTTGAAGATCTCCCAGTCGGACTTGCTCTCATAGGCCGGGTCCACCGCCGCCTGCAGCGGGTGGATGAACGGGTGCATGTCGGACGTGTTCATGTCGTCCTTTTCATACCAACTCGCCGTCGGCAGGACGATGTCGGAATAGACGGCGGTGGTGGACATGCGGAAGTCGATGCAGACCAGCAGGTCAAGCTTGCCCTTGGGTGCCTCGTCATGCCAGACGGCCTCTTTCGGCATGGCCTGCCCTTCCTCGCCCAGATCCTTGCCCATCACGCCGTGATCGGTGCCCAGAAGGTGCTTGAGGAAATATTCGTGCCCCTTGCCTGAAGACCCGAGCAGGTTCGAGCGCCACACAAACAAATTGCGCGGCCAGTTCTCGGGCGCGTCCGGGTCCTCGCAGGACATTTGCAACGCGCCGGATTTCAGTTGTTCGGCGACATAGGCGGGAATGTCCTTGCCAGCTTTCTTGGCCGCCTTTGATACCTCCAGCGGGTTGGTTTTCAGCTGTGGGGCGGACGGCAGCCAGCCCATGCGTTCGGCGCGGATGTTGTAATCGATCAGGCTGATATCCCAATCGCCCTCCGGCGCGGTGGGCGACAGGATCTCGCCCGCGCTCAGCGTCTCGTAGCGCCACTGATCGGTATGGGCATACCAGGCGGAGGTGGAGTTCATGTGCCGCGGCGGGCGGTTCCAGTCCAGCGCGAAGGCCAGCGGTTGCCAGCCGGTCTGCGGGCGCAGCTTCTCTTGCCCCACGTAATGCGACCAGCCGCCGCCCTCTTGACCAATGCAGCCGCACATCACCAGCATGTTGATGATGCCGCGATAGTTCATGTCCATGTGGTACCAGTGGTTCAGACCAGCCCCGAGAATGACCATGGATTTTCCATGGGTTTTCTCTGCATTGCCTGCGAACTCGCGCGCCACGGCGATGATTTTCTCACGCTCTACACCGGTGATCTTCTCGGCCCAGGCGGGGGTGTAGGGGCTGTCGTCGTCGAAATCCTTCGACACCCAATCGCCACCAAGTCCACGGTCCAGCCCGTAATTGGCACAGAACAGGTCGAAGACCGTGGCGACCAGCGCTGACTGGCCGTCGGCGAGCGTGACGCGGCGGGCGGGAATGTTGCGGGTCAACACCTCGGGGTGGTCGCATTTGACGAAATCGCCCGTCGCGGCACCGCCGAAATAGGGGAAATCGACTCCCACAACCTCGTCATGGTCGCCATCTAGAATCTGGCTCAGGCGCAGTTGGGCATCGGTTTCCTTGGCGCGTTGCTCAAGGTTCCACTTGCCTTCCTCGCCCCAGCGGAACCCGATGGACCCGTTGGGGGCAACGATCTGGCCCGAGGCCTCATCATAGGCCACGGTCTTCCAGTCAGGATTATTGGTCTCGCCCAACTTGCCGTCGAAATCCTCGGCCCGCAGCATCCGGCCCGGGACAAGGTGGCCGTCCTTTTCGTCCAGCCGCACCAGCATCGGCATGTCGGTGTATTTGCGGGCGTAGTCCTCGAAATACTCGGCCTGCCGGTCAAGGTGGTATTCGCGCAGGATCACGTGGCCCATCGCCATTGCCAGCGCCGCGTCGGTGCCCGCCTGCGGGTTCAGCCAGATATCGCCGAACTTGGCGGCCTCGGAATAGTCGGGGCTTACCACTGCTGACTTCGTGCCGCGATAGCGGACCTCGGTGTAGAAATGCGCGTCGGGCGTGCGGGTCTGCGGCACGTTCGAGCCCCAGAGCATCAGGAAGCCCGCGTTGTACCAGTCGGCGCTTTCGGGCACGTCCGTCTGTTCGCCCCATGTTTGCGGGCTGGCGGGCGGCAGGTCGCAATACCAGTCGTAGAACGACATGCAGGTGCCACCCAGAAGGCTCAGGTAGCGGGTGCCGGCGGCGTAGCTGACCATCGACATCGCGGGGATCGGCGAGAAGCCGAACACCCGGTCGGGGCCGTAGGTCTTGGCGGTATAGGCGTTGGCGGCGGCGACGATCTCGGTCGCCTCGTCCCAGGTGGCGCGCACGAACCCGCCCTTGCCGCGCGTTTTTGTGATCGAGGCGCGCAAGGCCGGATCGTTCTGGATCGCGGCCCAGGCGGCCACCGGGGCCATCTTCGCGCGCATCTGCCGCCAGGCGCGCATCAGGGCGCCCCGGATCAGCGGGTTCTTCACCCGGTTGGCGGAATAGAGATACCAGCTGTAAGAAGCCCCCCGCGCGCAGCCGCGCGGCTCGTGGTTGGGCATGCCCGCGCGGGTGCGCGGATAGTCGGTCTGCTGCGTCTCCCAGGTCACGATGCCGGACTTGACGTAGATCTTCCACGAGCACGACCCGGTGCAGTTCACCCCGTGGGTCGAGCGCACGATCTTGTCGTGCCGCCAGCGGTTTCTGTAGGTGTCCTCCCAATTGCGGTTCTCGGACGTGGTCTGGCCCCAACCGTCGGAGAATTTCTCCAGCTTGTTGCTCTGGAAGAAGTTCAGTCTGTCAAGCAGATGGCTCATCTGGCTTTCCTTTCGTTATTGGGCGGGTTGGGCGGCCGCATCGGGTGCGTTGCCGTGTTCGATGTCATGAAGAAGGCCACCGGGGCGGGTATAGACGGCCCATGTGATCGCCACGCAGATCGCGTAGAAGATCAGGAAGCCCCAGAGCGCGCCCACGGCCGTTCCGGTCATCGCGATGGATGTGCCGTAGGCCTTTGGGATGAAGAAGGCGCCATAGGCCGCGATGGCACTGGTGAAGGCGGTGATGGCACCCGATTCCATGGCGATCTGCCGCTTGCGCTCCTCCAGCCCGAGTTCGGGCATCAGGCGCGGCACTTCGCGGCCCATGATCACCGGGATCATCTGGAAGGTGGAGGCATTGCCGACGCCGGTGAGAAAGAACAGCGCCATGAAGCAGGCAAAGAAGCCGATGAAAGAGCCGACCCCGAGGAAGAAGATCACGCCAAACGTGGCCACGATCATCGCTGCGAAGGTCCAGAAAGTGACCCGGCCACCGCCGAAACGGTCGCTGATCCAGCCGGTTCCGGCGCGGCTCAGCGCGCCCACAAGCGGCCCGAGGAACACGTAGTTCAGCGCGTTGATATCGGGGAAGGCAAGCCGCGTCAGCAGCGGGAAGCCCGCCGAGTAGCCGATGAAGCTGCCGAACGTGCCGGTATATAGAACACACATCAGCCAGTTGTGCTTGCGCCCGAAGATCACCGCCTGATCGGCAAAGCTGGCGCGCGCATCGGCGATGTCGTTCATGCCCAGCCAGGCCGCGATGGTTGCGATCAGGATGAAGGGCACCCAGACAAAGCCCGCGTTCTGCATCCAGAGCTGCCCGCCTTCAGACATGGTCTGCGGCTGACCGCCCAGGGCGCCGAAAACACCCGCCGTGATGACGATGGGCACAAGGAACTGCATCACCGACACGCCCAGGTTGCCAAGGCCCGCGTTCAGCGCCAGCGCGTTGCCCTTTTCGGCCTTCGGGAAGAAGTAACCGATATTGGCCATCGACGAGGCAAAGTTGCCGCCGCCGAAACCGCACAGCAGCGCCAGGGTCAGAAAGATAAGGTAGGGCGTATCGGGGTTCTGCACCGCGTAGCCGATGCCGAGCGCGGGCAGCAGCAGCGAGGCGGTTGAAATGGTTGTCCAAAGCCGCCCGCCAAAGATCGGAACCATGAAGCTGTAGAAGATGCGCAGCGTGGCACCCGACAAGCCCGGCAGGGCGGCCAGCCAGAACAATTGCCCCGGTTCAAAGTCGAACCCGATGGCAGGCAGGCGGGCCACGACCATCGACCACACCATCCAGACCGAAAAGGCCAGAAGCAGTGCCGGGATCGAGATCCACAGGTTGCGGCGGGCAATGGCCCTGCCCTTTTCCTCCCAGAATTTGGGGTCTTCGGGGTGCCAGTCGTCCAGCACGCGCGGCATGGCGGTGCTTTCGGGGTGGTGAATGTCCCGCATCTCGGGCAGTTGCGGTAGCCGGTCGAGCGCCTCGCCATGCGCGGACCGTTCCATCGAGCGGATGGACAGGTGCATCCAGGTCAGCGCGATGCCAACCAGCACGAACAGCAGGGCAAAGCACGACGTATAGATGCCCGTAAGGTCCAGCAGCGCACCAAAGGCGATCGGCAGGGTGAAGCCGCCAAGCCCGCCGATCATGCCGACCAGGCCGCCCACCGCGCCCACATTATTGGGGTAGTAGACCGGGATGTGCTTGAACACGGCCGCCTTGCCAAGGCTCATGAAAAAACCAAGCGCGAAGAGCGTGACAATGAAGGGCCACAAGCCCATCTGCGTGGAAAAGGCGATCGGGCCGTCCTTGCCCTGGATGATGTAATCGGTCGGCGGGTAGGACAGCATGAACAGGAAAAGCAGTGAGAAGCCGAATGTCCAGTACATGACCGAGCGCGCGCCGAACTTGTCCGACAAAATGCCGCCATAGGCCCGGAACAGCGAGGCCGAAAGGCTGAAGGAGGCCGCCGCCATACCGGCAAAGCGCACGTCGATGGCGTAGACATCGATCAGGTAGTGCGGCAGCCACAAGGCAAGCGCGACAAAGGCGCCGAACACGAAAAAGTAGTAAAGCGAGAAACGCCAGACCTGCAGGTTCTTCAGCGGTGCGAATTGCTGCGCGAGGCTGGGGGCCTTGGTGCCGGTCTTGCGTCGTTCGACCAGTTCGGGGTCATCCTTGGCCAGCAGGAAGAACAGCACGCCGATAATGGCAAGCCCGCCCGCCCAGGCATAGGCCACCCCGTGCCAGCCGTAGGCGACCATCACGAAAGGGGCCACGAACTTGGTGACGGCCGCGCCCACATTACCCGCGCCGAATATGCCAAGCGCCGTGCCCTGGTGGCCCGCGTCATACCAGCGGCTGACATAGGCCACGCCGATGATGAACGACCCGCCCGCGAGACCGATGCCAAGCGCCGCGATGAGATACATGATGTAGCTGTCTGCAAGGGTCAGCGCCCATGTCGCCAGCGCCGTCAGGATCATCTGGCTGGAGAACACCAGCCGCCCACCGTATTTCTCGGTCCAGACGCCAAGGAACAGGCGCGTGACCGACCCGGTCAGGATAGGCGTCGCAACCAGAAGGCCGAATTGAAACTCGGTCAGGCCCAGCTCGGCCTTGATGGCGACACCGATGATGGAAAAGATCGTCCAGACCGCGAAACAGGCGGTGAAGGCGATCGTGCTCAGGCTCAGGGCGCGTGTCTGATCGGCGCGCGAGGCTGTGGCTACGGTCTGCATGGCGGTGGCTCCTGCAAATGAGCGTGGAAATCCCCTCGGGAATTGGCGTGACACTGCATTTGTACCGTAGAAATAGATTTGATCTGGATCAAGCTTTTGCAAAAAAGCTTTGAAAATTAACAACATATGGGTATTAATCAAGGCGCTTATACACTAATGTCGGCTGTCTAATTGATTTTTATCAAGTAGTGGTTCAAATAGGTGAGCAAGCGAAAGAAGCTGTAGCTTAGCAGGAGAGCGAATGCCCGAGCGCGAGTATCAAGCCATTCGGCAGTTGCATTTGTTCGAAACCATGGCAGAGGATAACTTTACGGCACTCATGCGCGGTGCCTTCGTGCAGACCTTTCCACCTCACGTGGAACTTATCACCGAGGGCGAGCCGAGCGACTTTTTGCATGTGGTGCTCTCTGGATCCGTGGATCTGTTCGCCGCCTGGAACGAACGGAACACCAGCATGGCCACCGTGAGACCTGTCTCTACCTTCATTCTTGCAGCGACGATCAATGGTGCGCCCTACCTCATGTCGGCGCGTACGCTAGAGAAGAGTCGCATCGCGCTGATCCCGAGCCAGGAAGTCCGCGCCATCTTCGATCTCGACAGCGGTTTCGCCCGGGCCATCGTCACCGATCTGGCACAATGCTATCGGTCTGTTATCAAGGCCCAGAAGGATCTGAAGCTGCGCACATCTACGGAAAGGGTCGCAAACTACCTCCTGCGGGCGCAGGCACAGACCAGTGGCCGGGACGACTTCGACCTTGATTTCGAGAAGCGCCGCCTCGCCTCGGTACTCGGGATGACACCTGAACACCTCAGCCGCGCTTTCAAAGGCTTGCAGTCCCACGGCGTCACGGCGCAAGGCAGCCGCATCCAGATAACAGACCGAACGAAGCTTGAACGCTATGCGCGACCCAATCCCTTGATCGACGATCCCAAAACCTGAGGAGACGAAAATGGTGAAATCCATGCCCGGTGCCGCCGGAAAGGTTGCCAACACGCATCCCGACATCTGGAAGGCGTATTCCGCGCTCGGTCGAGCAACGGCAGAAGCTGGGCCTCTGAGCGACCGCGAACGGCGGCTGGTGAAGCTGGCGCTGGCCATCGGCGCCGGGTCCGAAGGGGCCGTGCACCCCATACCCGCCGCGCACGTTCCGAAGGGATCGAGCAGGCCGCAATCGCGCAGGTCGCACTTCTGGCCATCGGCCCCCTCGGCCTGCCCCGCGCGGTGGCCGCGAAAACCTGGATCGAAGATATCGCCGACGACAGCGCCTTCGAAACGAGCTAGGTGCGACGGCTTCGAAGGCGCTTGTCAGTCTGCAAGGCGGCGATAAGCGGTTGGTTTGCACAGAAGGCGGGCGCGCCGTCCCGCGCGCTTGCCCCGTCGAGCCAGCGTGCACAGTCGGCATCCGCGGTACAGCCGAGGCAGGTTTCCACGCTGCGCTTGGCGACTGCTTCGAGGTCACGAGCCGCGTGCAGCGCCGCGACGCTGACCCCGCAGCGCGCGAACATGCCCCGGCGCAGCCGCATCCTGTCTTCGAAGCTTTCGATGGTCAGGGTTTCGCTGGTCAATGCGGGCATGTCTTGCCTCCATTGGTCGGGACGTACGCTTGAGATTACCACGAAGACTGCCCTCTGTCGCGTCCAAATATTGACGCCCGCGCCTTGCGTCACATCAGCGGGCTAACCCCGAAGAGCCAGGGGTGCAGCCACAGAAGAGCGGCATAGAGGCCGATCCCCAGTGCCAGCCGGATTGCAGCGCCTTGCCATGACACCGGCTCCGGCAGGAGCGGGGCCTGTCGGCGCGCGGCGTCGAGCCGGTGCCACGTCTCGGCCATCTCACGCCGCCTGCGCCGGTCGACCAACCACATGCCGAGGGTGGCGAAGCCCGCGAAGGTGCCGAACAAGATAGCATGCGCCAGATCGCCGTTGGCGATCAAGTGCGCCCCGGCCCAAAGCGCCATCGCCAGAAGCAGCGGGTGCCGCGTCAGCCGGACGATACCCGGGCGCGCGGGTTCAAAATCGTCGTTTCGGGCGCCGCCGAAAGAGAACGGGTTCGGGCGCGCGATGGCGAGTCCGATGATCAGGCAGACCGGCAGCATGACGGTCAGGACGACATGGTTCTGCCAAGGCGCCCAATGCCAGAGCGGAATATAGGGCGCGCGGCCCGCGGCACTGATCAGCCAGGCCAGAACGCCGAGCGACAACGCCGAGTAGGCAAGCCCGAAGCCCGCCGACCCGAGCCGCGCCATCAGCCAAGGTCGCACGGGCGGGCGGATCGGCACGGAATGCGTCAGGAAAAAAGCCGCAAAGGCTAGTGTGTATTCACCCCATCCCATACAACAGGTCTCAGATCCGTTTCGCGGCCGGCAGGCGCAGCAGAACCCCACCGTAGAGTAGGGCGAAGCCACCGAACGCCGTGATCCAGGCCAAGCCCGACAGACCGTGCAGCCACACCGCCTGTTCTGGCCAGGGACCCGCCGCGACCCGGGCCAGCACGGCCAGCACGAGCGCAATGTAAATCGCGATGGTGCCAGGCCCCGCGCAAAGGGCTTGTCCTGTATGCCCCAGCGTGGCCCGGGTCATCACCGCCAGCGTCATCAGCCCAGTTGCGCCGGTCATCCACAGATGCAGGGCCCCGGCCATTCCGAGACCGCCGGGCGACAAGATTTCGACACCGAGCGCAAGCGCGCCAAGCGGGAGGAAGGCATAGGCCACATGTAACACCGTCACCAGTGGTTCGGCCAAGGTCCGGTCACCGGCCCAGCGGGCGAGGCGAACCAGATGCAAAACCCCAGCGAGCAGCAGCGCGAAGCCGATTGCAGCGTGATGCGGGGCCGCGACCCAGGCCAGCAACGCCGCCAGCAGCCACAGCAGCGACAGCTTGTCAAAGCTCTGCATCGGCGGCACCGGGAGGCGACCTGGCCCGCGTTTGACCAGCCAGTTGCGGGTGAAGGAGGGCACGATGCGGCCGCCGATCACCGCGATCATCATGATGCCCGCGCCAAGGCCAAGCCGCAGGCCATAGCCCTGGGCGGCGTAGTCACCGCGCGCGGCCTCCAAATGAAAAACCGCGTTGGCAAGCGCGAAGACCGCCAGCATGGCCAGCACGATCAGGTTGCGCCAGTTCTTGCCCGCGACGATCTCGCGCAGGATCAGCGCCCCGAGAACGACCGGGAAAGCCAGATCGGCCACGGCGACAATGAGCGGCGGCAGGGCCAGTGAGAGCGCCACCGCCAGCCGTCCCATTAGCCACAGCACGGCTAGCCCGCCCAGCGGCCAGCCCACCAGCGGCAAGCGCCCGGTCCAATTCGGCACTGCAGTCAGCAAGAAACCCGCCACGACCGCGCCCAGATACCCGAACAGGAACTCATGGGCATGCCAGCTGACCGGATCAAAGGCCGTCGGCAGCATCAGGTGCCCCGAGAGCATCGGCACCCAAAGCATCATCGACAGCGCGGCCCATGCCGCCGCCCCGAAAAAGAACGGTCGAAACCCGTAAGTCAGGATCGCAGGGCCCGTCCAGGCGCGCATCTGTTCTGCCGTCGTTGTCGTCATTTCAAAATCATCCTCGTGACAAGATCAGGCAGGCGCAGCCGCGGCAATCCTGCGATAGCCGGCGACGCCGTGATAAAACCCGTTGCTGAATGCCGTATCACCGCACAGCGCATGCAGGGTCGCATCCGCGCCGGTCGCGTCCATCCGGCCGTCCAGCACCGCCCGGAACAGACCCGCGACACCGACCATATCCACCGCCTGCGGCATCAGCCGCAGATGGGTGACACCGTCCTCTACCAGCCGCGCGGTCTCGGGCAGCAGGTCGAGATAGCTTTCGGATTGGGTCTGGATGCCGTTCACCCGCAGGATCGGGGCGTCGTCGCGGGTGCGCAGCGGCATCCCGTCGGGGTCGTCCTCGCAGACAAACTGACAATTGTCCTTGGTCCGGCCGTGGGCGCGGGCGTGGTAGCAGCGCGCCGACACCGCCAGCGAGGCGCGGCCGAACACCTGCACCTCGACCCCCAGCCCCAGGTCGCGCGCGGCCTGCGCCGCCACGGCGATCGCCGCACCCGGCAGTTCGGCGGGCAGGCAGACATGCGTCGCACCCTGCCCAGCCATCCATCGAATCGTCGCCTCATTATAGGCGTTCATGAACGGGCCAATGCGGTGCGGGCGCGCGCCGCGTGCGTACAGCCCCGCGGCGTTATTCACCTCGATCTCGGGCGTCTCCATCTCGGCGATCTCCTCGGTCGCCTTGCGCTCGCGTTTCAGCATCACCTCGGCGAGCGTCGAGACGATCACAGTCTTGCCCGCACGTTCTAGTCTTTCGATGGTTGCGGGCAGGTCAGCCTCGTGAAAGGGTGCGCGTTTCGAGCAGATCACCTCGCCCAGATAGACCTCGTCAACCGGGGCCTCGTCGGCGATACGCGCGTAGAAATCGCGTCGCTTGTCGGCGGACCAGTGGTAAGCGATGGGGCCCAGCGTCAGTTTCGTCATCGATTTCACCGCCATTTCTTGGTCTCGAACGCGCCTTGCGTCTGTTTCTGGCCCTCGGTCAGGGCTACCAGATCGGCGATATCGGCCGCACGACCGGCGCGGATATCGTCGACGGCGGCACGGAACGCCGTGACCACACCGCGCACATAGGATTTCGACCGCTGCCGCCCCTCTATCTTGAAGGCATGCACGCCCGCGTCAATCAGTTCGGGCAAGAGCCGCGAAAGGTTCAGGCTGACCGGTTCCTCGAAGGCATAATAGCCCTCGGGTCGGTTGGGCGCGGTATAGCGCCCCTTGCATATGGTGGGGTAGCCGGCCATCTCGTCCGCGCCGAAACGGTCGATGGTGAACCCCGCCAGTTTCGATGCCATCGATCCATCGGCATCGCGAATGTATTCCACATCCGACGCGGGCGAACAGACGCCATCCATGTTGGTGGATTGCCCGGTCAGGTAGTTGGTCAGGCTGCACCGTCCCTCAACCATCAAGCCATGGTTGCCGAAGATGAATGTCTCGATCTCGCAGGGGATTTCCTTGCGGATCTGCCGGATCTCGGGGATCGTCAGGATGCGCGGCAAAACCACGCGTTTCACCCCGAAATTCTCGCAGTAATACCGGATCGCCTCGGGCGATGAGGCAGCCGCCTGCACCGACAGGTGCAAGCGTGCCTGCGGATGGGTGTGCGCGATGTAATCGGCCACCCCCATGTCGGCCACGATAAAAGCGTCGACGCCCAACCGTGCGCCGAGATCGGCAGCCTGCCGCCACAGGTCAACCTTGCCCGCCGGTGGATAGGTGTTGAGCGCGAGCAGCACCTTGGTGCCCTTGGCATGAGCATAGGCCACCGCCTCGGCGAGTTCGTCAGGGGTAAAATTCAGGCCGGGAAAATTGCGCGCGTTGGTCGCATTCTGAAAACCGCAATAGACGGCATCGGCGCCAGCATCGACGGCGGTGCGCAGGGCGGCGGGGGTGCCGGCGGGACAGATCAGTTCGGCAAGGCTCATCTGGGGTCAGGTCCTTTTGATATCGGTGGCATAGCTGCGGCGCAGCCGAGCGAGAATGGCACGGCCCGGGGCGCCGAACATACCGGCGGTTTCCTCGGCGATGGAACCGTCGACATCGTCCAGCGCATTGCGCAAGCGCACCACGGCCTCGGTATCGCCACTCACCTCGAGATCGCGGGAAAAGAATGCGGCATCGCCGTCTTCCTCGCTGTCGACCAGTTCCAGAAGCAGCAGGAAGCGGCCCCGGATCACCGCGCCCGCCGGCGGCACGGCGGCGCGCGGCACAGCGCGAAACACCAGCGCCTGGGGATCGGGGCGCAGGTGCAGCGCAAAGGGCAGGTCGACCGGGTCGATGACGAAATCGGTGCCCTGATGGACCCCAAGCCGCGCGAAGAGCGAGGGGTGCCGCGCGGCGATCCTTCGGACGACTCGCGACAGGATCGGTTGAAGCGCGAAGCAGGTGAAGCGCGCAACCGCGCCCTCACCGGGTCGCAGACGAGCGGGTGCTTCGTTCGCTAGTGACATGTTGGGTCCTTTCGCTCCGCGCAAACGCCGGTTTCGACTATGATCTTGTCGAGGGGAATGTCATGGGGCTGCGGGTGGAGCGTGGTCAGCGGTGCCGCGGCCAGCGTCTGGTCGTAGTATCCGTCGCCCCATCTGGGCAGATAACAGCTGTAATTCCAGCCGAGGCAAGGCGCGAGCGCTATATCAGGCATCACCGCCTTTGGTGGCGGAGCCGAGATGTCCCCGTGATCGCGCACTATGCGCTTGCCAGGCGTCCAGCATCCAGCGTTGAAAGAAAAGCGGCGCACTGAGGGTCTCCACCACAGGCGGCGCGATGGCGGCGCCTTGGTCACGCAGATCGGACGGGACCGGACGCCGATCCGGTTCGCCCCAGATCGGCGGGTAGCCAATGAGCGCGGTCTCCGCCCGACCCCGCGCGCGGCGCGGAACGTTGCGAGATGACCGCAGATGGAAGCGTTCGCCTGCGCCTGTTCCGGGTCTGTGCCCGCCGGTTCTAGGTATGTCGAATCATCGCCCCCCGCCATGCGGGGCGGCGAAACATATGTGCCTCGCTTGCTCATGAGCCCGCTTCGACGCGGGGAAATAACACTTCGTTCTCAAGATACATGTGCTCGTCGAGGTCCTCGACCAACTTGCCAAGCCCTGCATAAAGGCGCTGCCAGCGTGAGCAGGCGCCACGAGGCAGGCGGAAACCGTGGGTGATCGCCGCGATCCGGTTCAGCGCCGCCTCCTGGCCGTCATGCGCCTCCCGCAGGTGGGGAATGGCGTCGGCTGCATGTCCCGCGCCGCCCGTGCGAAGAGAGGAAAAAACGATGGCTTCCTCCTCGCGCATGTGCGCCTCAAGCTCTACGACCATCGCCTCAAGCGCGTGGGTCAAACCGTGCGGCGTATCGGGATCGGTCGCATGTGCAGTCTCGACCTTCCGGGCGAGCGCGATCAGCTCCGGCAATTCGCGGCGGTGCGTATCGTGGTAACGGGTTTGGATGTGGTCGATCAGCGCTCCGGTCGGCGCATCCGTTGCGGAATCGTACATTCACACCTCCTCTATTTGAGTCGCGTCGCGACCGACGATGGACCGGCACCAGTCCAGGATCGCGGCCTCATCGGGCGCAATATGGGTCACCAGTCCATTGGCGAACCGGTTGAACGCCGCGAGGTGGGTCTCGGAGACGCCGGTCAGCACCGGCACGCCGCGCCCCAGCGCTTCCGCTACCAGCGCGCGGAAGCCGCGTCCTTCCGCCTCGCTGAGACCGAACTTGTTGAGCACCACGAGGTCCGCACCGCCCGCCTGCAGCCGGGATGTTGCCAGTCCGACGCCCTCCTCGAAGGCGCCTGCGTCCATCCGGCATGCGGTAGAGCCAGCGCCTAGATCCTGCGTGATCCGTACGATCGGCCCATCGGGCAGAAGCCAGAGGTCGCTGTCGCAGTGGCCTGATCCGGCTTCCGGGGAGACCGGGCGCAGCGCGCCCACCAGCCGGACACCGTCCCGCGTCAGCCGGTCGGCCACGGCGGCCAGAAGCCGATCTGTATCGCCGCGCCCCTGACCTGTCACGCCGGCAAGTCGCATGACCCCCTCAATGCATCTCGAAGCGCGGAAACAGCACGTCGTTCTCCAGCGCGATATGCGCTGCGAGATCGTCGAACAGCGTCGCAACCCCGCCATAGAGTGACCGCCAAGAGCCGCAGGCGTGATCCGGCGGCGTCAGATCGTTTGTGAGTCGCCGTATCAGGGCGATGTTCTCTACGTGATCGTCATGGTCGGCCCGCATCACCGCGATGGGATGTTCGATGCCTGGACCACCGCCCGCGCGCATGGCCGGGAACAGGACCATCTCTTCCTTGGTCATGTGATCCTCCATCTCCTGGGCCAGCGTCCGGATGGCATCAGCCAATCCCGTGGGCGCGTCGGGGTCGCCTGCATGGACGCGTTCGACCCGGTCAGCCAGCGGCATGAGGGAGGCGAAATCTTCCCGGTGCATCTCGTGATAGCGCGTCAGGATGTGCTCGATCAGGGCACCAGTCTCCTGCGGCACGTCGGTAAACGTTTCGGCATCAGCAAGTTCATCCATCGCGGGCCCTTTCCCTCGCGCATCACCCGGTCCTTGCATGGGCCGCAGCGAATTGGTACCTAAAATACGTATACCAGTTTCCGAATGCGCACTTCAATTACCAAAACAGGACCGCGACCTTGCGCCTCACCTCCTTCACCGATTACGGCCTCCGCGTGTTGATGCGCATGGCGGGCGCGCCTCAGCGGCCCTTCACCACGGCGGAACTCGCCGATGAGTTCCGCGTTTCACGCAACCATCTCGCCAAGGTGATCTCGACGCTGGCCAATGCAGGCTATCTGGAAACCCGACGAGGAGGTGGCGGAGGCGCGATGCTGGCACAGCCTGCCAATGATATCCGGTTAGGCGATGTGGTGGCCCGCCTGGAGGCCGACCAGGCTCTGGTCGAATGCTTCGCCGCCAGCCGTAATGCCTGCACGCTCACGCCGCGCTGCCGTCTGAAGGCGCGACTGGCCCACGCTGAAGCCGCTTTCATCGAAGACCTGAACCGCGGCACGCTGGCCGATTGCGCCTATCTCTCGGCCGAGGCGTAACACACAACGGCTAGGAAAAACTTGCGGTTTACTTACCTGTAAAATCTGAGCATTTCTATCAGAATAAGGTTTTCACGTTGTATGCGCGCCACATTCAACATCCAGAAAGTTCAATTAGGCACGACCATGACCCGAACCGCCATCTCGACGCCTGCAGGCCCCGGACCGGTCGCCAGACATGTTTGGACAGTCTTCGGTGCCTTCTCACTCGGGGCAGGCGCGCTGGGAATCGTCCTGCCGCTCCTGCCAACGACGCCATTCGTGATCCTCGCTGCCTTCGCCTTCTCCAAAGGCTCGCCGCGTTTCGCCCGCGCGCTGCACAAGCACCGCCTGTTCGGCCCGATCATCGCAGAATGGCGTGCAAGAGGCGCGATCGCACCGCGCTACAAGGCACTCGCGATCGCCATGATGGGCGCGGCGCTGGCCACCAGTGTCGTACTTGCGTTTGGCACGGCCCTCATTGCCCTGCAGGCGCTCGCCATGACCGGTGCCGCCGCTTTCATCCTCAGCCGGCCCAACGCGCCGGGTTGAGTCCCGAGCCAGCCAGCACAGCCTTCCGAAAAAACCAGAGGTCGGGCGCGCCTGACTTGCACAGGAAAAGATGACCCGCTCCTTCCACGGGGTGAACCACGATCAATCGACATGAAGAGACCGCGATCCTGAACCCCTGAACCCCTGAACCCGCCAGAACAATGCATTTTATGCCTGCAAGTTTGATCTACTGCAAAGATCTCTGGCTTCGACTCGCTCATGATCGATACATGGAACATACAGATTCACTCAAGGCGCTTGGCCTTTTCGACGCGCGTGTCCCCCGGTACACGTCATACCCGACCGCGGCGGTTTTTTCCCCGAACGTCGGCTCGGCTTTTCAGAAGCGGGCCCTTGAGGCGTTGGATCCGGATGTTCCGGTATCGGTTTATATCCACATCCCATTTTGCGAGCGCCTGTGCTGGTTCTGCGCCTGTCACACCCAAGGCACGCAAACCCTCGGACCGGTGGAAAGCTACATCGAGACCCTCGAAGCAGAGCTGGACATGCTGCGCGGCACCCTGCCTGTTGGTCTGCGCATGGGACGGTTGCATTGGGGCGGCGGCACACCCACGATCCTGCCACCACCGTTGATCCACCGACTGAGCAAGGCGATCCGCAGCGTCTTCCCCACGGCAGACGACTTTGAATTTTCCGTCGAAATCGATCCGACGATGGTTGACCGCGCCAAGATCGATGCGCTTGCGGCGGAAGGCATGACCCGTGCGTCCATTGGCATTCAGGACTTCGATCCCGAGGTGCAGCAGGCGATCGGCCGCCTGCAACCCTTCGGCATCACGCGCGCCTGCGTCGAAGACCTGCGCGCCGCCGGCATCACCTCGCTGAACACCGATCTGGTTTACGGCCTGCCGCACCAGACCCTGGCACGGATCGAAGATACGATCGACAAGGTGCTGACATTTGCTCCGGACCGCATCGCTCTGTTCGGGTACGCGCATGTGCCCTGGGTGTCGAAACGTCAAAAGCTGATCGACGAAAGCGCCCTGCCGGGTGATCTGGCGCGGTACACGCTTGCCACCCGCGCCGCAGAGCGGTTCGTCGAGGCAGGACTGGTTCCTATCGGCATTGATCATTTCGCGGCCCCCGGCGATGACCTTGCGGTTGCCCACGATGCCGGGCGCTTGCGCCGCAACTTCCAAGGCTACACGGCGGACAGCTGCCAGACCCTGATCGGACTTGGTGCGTCCTCCATCTCGCGCTTTCCGGGCGGATACGTCCAGAACGCCCCGGCAACGGCCGCCTACAAGCAGCGCATAGCGCAAGCGATTTTTCCCGGATCACGCGGCTACGAGATGACCGCAGACGATCAACTGCATGCGCGCGCGATCGAGACATTGATGTGTTACTTCGCGCTCGATCTGGACGATCTGAGCCGCGACTATGGTCCCCGCGCCTACACGCTCAGGCCTTGCCTGGAAGACATCGAAACCCGTTTCAAGCCTTTCGCAAGACTGGTTGGGCAGCGCATCAGCATCGCGCCGGAAGGTCGATCGCTGACACGTATCATCGCCTCGATGCTTGACCAACACGTTCCAGAGGGAGTTCGCTACTCGCAGGCATCTTGAGACGTCATCATGTTTAGGAGCCGCGCCACATGTGGAGTCGGAGGATAAGTTTGCGTCAGCACAACCTTTGGAAAATTCCAGCGCATAGCCTGGTTTTCAAGGGAGGAATCAATGAACAAACCAAACCTCGACGACCCCGACTTGTCTCTGGCCGATCTGATGACCCATTGGCCCCGGACCATCCCCGTATTTATTCGCCACAGGATGCTGTGCGTCGGATGCCCAATAAGCCGCTTCCACACCGTTGCCAATGCTTGTGCCGAGTACCATCTGAATGAGAAGGATTTTTTAGAAGAGTTGAAGCAGGCAATAGATGTTAAGTGAGCGCTTTCTGCCAGGATCGGGCACCAAAAAATCCCCTGAGTGCGGACCACTGATCATTTTGCGTCTACTTATGGGAGTGCGCCTGGCACAGATTGTCCGCGCATCGTAAACTTGGTGTCGCGAAAGACGTCTGCGTCGAGCCCAATCTTGCATTCGAACGGCTATCAAAGAGCATGATCCGGATAAAATAAGAATCGCCTTAACCGAATCAGTAGGAAGCAAAAACACTGGATGAGGATCAACCATGCTTCTTGAGAAAAAGTCGATCATCATAACCGGCGCTTCCCGCGGCATGGCACCGCTGCGGCGCTTCTTTGCGCGTAAAATGGTGCACGCGTGATTCTTGGTGCTCGCAGGGAAAAAGAACTGGACTCGATCACCGGCCAGATCATCCAACCCAACGGAAAGGCTGTAGACTTATCGCGTAACGTATCCGATCCTAACGACACCGCGAACACGTCAAACTCGCCAAATCGGAATTTGGCGGCCTTGACGGAGCATTCAACAACGCGGGGAAGATGGTGTCAGGCTTGATGGTCGCCGAGACGCGCCCGAGGAATGGTATAACCCCAAGGACTTTCGTTATAATGAGGGACGACCGGGGGGCACATCATAGGCAATCTCGCGAATAGGCTTTTGGTCGACGGAATGCTGACCGTCGCGGCAATGGATGCGACCACAAACCCCGACACCGAAGCCTTCATCCGGAATCTTGAGACGTAAGCGCAGTACAAAACCGGAGGAGATCGCGAAGGCGGCAATGTTCCAGATGTCCGATCTCTCCAGATTCGTGACCCGCTGGGCCATGTTGGCCGACAGAGGAAATTCGATTGACAAAGTCTGAGCCCGCCAAGCTCTGGTTTAAGCGTCGCTCGAACCAGATGACCCTTCAGGGGTCCGCAAGTTTCGCACAGCTGATCAACACGGTTTGCGGACTCCACCTTATTTATAGCTTCGTATTGGCCGAGATGAACATCGGGGTTAGGATCCATTGTCCTGCTTGAGCGCTGTCGGCTTGCGCGATGCAAACTCTCGAGCTGACGGAGGTGACAACGAGCAACCTTCCTGCCAGACAGAGAAGCAGATATGGCGGCTGGAGTCCCTGTTTCCCAAGCACCATGACCGGCTACCGGTCTATGACTGATATGGCCCAAGTCTATAAATCAAGGCGAAATCGTCACCATCCATCACTGAACAGGCTCAGCTGCCACTTTAGACGGCGGTTGTTATTCACATTGGAGACACGGTGAAGATTGTAGCTTTCCGTGGTTTGTGCTGCAAGGCAACCTGCGGCGGTGCAGAATACCCTCTCGATTTGGAGTGATTCGGATGTCGGCTTTCTATTTCACCGCATTATTCGCTCGCGCCTGCAAAGAAAGTTCACTTTCCGCCCTGCGCGACAGACAAGCCATGCCCGCCACCCTATCGAGCAACCAGCTTTTGACCACCCCCCTCCCGCAGCATCGTTTCAATCTCATCCAAGCCGTCGACGGCGGAGCGCATCTGCGCCTCATCAACTACGCTCGCAGCTTCAGCATCCACGACCTGACTCCCAAAATCCAACTCCATCTGTCGTTGTTCCTCGGCGATGACGGCTTGGACGACGGGCGCGGTCTTCTTTGGGGCGACGTCGATTTGCCCTGACGTTTGGCTGCCAGCATCTTGGCGTGCGGTCTCCACAACGGCGTCAGACCCACCTGCTCCACTCGCAGGCGGCGTCATCGGCATGGCGCGCACACTCAGCGGCAGCGAGCCTTGCGATCCCCCTCCCCCCGGCTTCGGAAACGGTAGCTCGCCCGTCTGTGCCGCATGGATCGCCTTGAACAGCCGGTCGTCAAAATATTGGATCCGCTTCGCGCGGACCGGCATCTGGGCATCGATGACCATGACGATCTCGTCGAGCGGTAGGCGGCGCGCCTCATCCTCGGGCAGGAGAGAGCTTTCTTCGGTCCGGGTGGACTGGCTACGGCCCTCGAAGGGGTTCTTGCCGATGGACTGGGATCGCGTGATGACGGTCTTCGTGGTCTTGCCAACCGCCTTGCTCAGCTCTTCGACGGTTTTTTCATCCGAAGGCGTCAGATAGAGCTTCACGCCCGCGTTGCCCTGCAGGGCGCGGCGGGTGTTCTCGCCATAGATTTCATCGAGGGCAGGGATGGTTTGGGTGACCACGGCCAAATGGCCGCGATAGGTCCGCAGGGTCTCGATGCTCTCGACCACGATGGGCATCTTGCCCAAGCGATTGAACTCGTCGAGCATGATCATCACCGGCCAGGGCTCATCCGGCCCGGGATCCTTCTCCTGCATCGCCGACAGCAGATCAGAGAAGAAGAGCCGGATCAGCGGCGCGAGCGGCTTCACCATCAGCGGCTGAACGACAAGATAGACCGAAAAGGGCTTCTTTCGGATCCTGCGGAAATCAAAGTCCGACACGGACGTCGCCTCGTCGATCGCCGGGTTCTGCCATTGGTCCAGTCCCGAGGTCATCAGAAGCGAGACGTAGGAAGTCAGCGTGTCGTTATTGGTCGAGGCCAGCCGCGTGAAGATCAGCTTGGCCGCCCGGTTGTCGACTTCGTGGCCCCGCGCGAAATACTCCTTCTGCTTGTTCCCACCCGAGGCCGCGATGCGATAGATCTCGCCCAAGGTCGGGCGCTTGCGCTGGAAGGCCAAGAGCCCCGCCGCCACGAAGAGATCGATCCCGCCTTTCAGAAGCCCCTGCACCCGGTCGTTGTCGCTTTGCAGGAAGAGCGTCGCCAGGAGCTGCAATTCCATCTGCTGGCGCGCGGGATCTTTCAGCTCAAAAATGCGCAGGAGCGGGTTGTAACGATGCGTGCGCTTGCCCTCCCAATCGGTGGGGGCAAAGCGATAGACCTTGTCGCCTTGGGCTGCGCGGTGTCGGGCCGTGGCCTCGAAACACTCGCCTTTCACATCGAGCGTCACGGCAGAGCCCTGCCAGGTCAGCAGGTTCGGAATGACAAAACCCGTGGTCTTGCCACGGCCCGTGGGCGCCACGATCAGCGCATGCGGAAAAACCTTGGAGCAAATGTAATTGGCGCGGGAGCCCGGCGTCCCCAGCTTGCCGAGGATGAACCCGGTCCCGGGTGCCCCGAAGAAGCCATTGGCCTTCATCTCGCGCGCACTCTGCCAATGGGTCTGGCCAAAGCGTGTCAGGGCGGACCCCGAGAGGGCGAGGCTCAGCATCAGGCCGGCGGCGGCGAAGCTGCCGATGATCAGGTGAATAAGTTGCGCGTCCTCCGGGCGGCGATCGAGGATCGCCATGTAGTTCTGCGCGATATAGGCAAAGTCGATCTCGGCCCCGAAACCAAGGTCCTGGTAGGTCAGCACCGCCGACGCGATGGTATAGCCCATGGCCCCGGTCACCAGCGTTACCAGAAAGACCCCTGTGGCGATCCGCGCTTTTCCCATGGCGGCGCTCAATGGACCTGGCCCCGCTCGGTCTCGCCATCCACGTCTGTCGCGCGGTGTTTTTCATGCTCAGCATCGGCGAGATCATCGACCACCTGGCGCAAGGCCTCCGTATTGGCCGTCGCTGCATCGGATTGCAGGTAGACCTTGGCGACATAGAGCCGGTCGAGGCGGTCCTCGAGAACCTTGTCCAGCGCATCGGCATCGCCGGATGTGAGCCGGTCAAGCTGACGGTCTTCCAGCACCCGCGCGATCTCGGTTCGGAAAGCGTCCCTCTCGACTTCGGTCTCGAAGGGTGCGGACAACTCCCCTGCCCGCTCGCGGTCCAGGACGCGCGCAATCTCGTCTGCGAGGCGGTCGGTACGGTCAGTCTGCGGCGCCGTTTCACCGCGGGCTGCGAGGGGTGCGTCGCGCGTGCCAGACCCAAGCCCGTCATGCAGCTCGGTTTCGCGGCGGACCTGATTGATGACCTCCGTGTCGCGTATCTCGACGACGGCCGCATAGGTCGCGCCCAGCCCACGGGCGAGGTGGGCCGGCATGTCCGGATAGCGCGCGCGCAAGTCATCTGCGACGGCATCGGCAACAGGCGTGCGGACATCGCGCCCCTCCATGATCCGGTCGACCTCGCGGGTGATCTCGCTGGCGCGGGCCGCATCGGTGATAGTCTCCCTGTAGGGCTCAGACCGGTCGATCACATCGCCGGAGCGTGCGAGCAGCTCCGGATATGCCTCGAGATATGCGCGCTGCTCCGTCTCGATCCGGCGCTCCGCCCGCGAGACAACCTGCCAGTCCCGGTCCTCGATCTGCTGCGCTGTCAAGCCGTCTGCGCGCATCTCCTGACGGATTGTCCCTTCCATCGCCCGCACCGCGCCCTCATGATAATGGAACTGCTCGCTGACCGGTTCCGCTTCCATGACGCCATCCCGACGCAGCACGTTCTCCCGTTCCAAAAGCGTACCAAGCGCGACATGCACATCGTTGAGTATGTCGCGCGCCTGTTCCAGATCGGCGCGGCGTTCGAGGTTCAGATCGCGCGCCTCGGCCACCTTGGCAAGGTCGTCGGCGATCCATTGATGCTCAAGCGCGGCACTCGAGGCCCTGGTTTCGATCCGGGCCACCACTTCCGATGTGCTGATCCCGGTTCCGCGCAGCGCGGTGTCTATGCGCGACCGCAAGTCCGGCTCGGCAAGACGTTCTAGCTGTTTGGTGTCGATATTGGCCTCAGAATAGACCCCGCCCTCCGAGGGGGTCTCTGACAGCGTGGATGATCGCAGCCCCAAGGGCTGCATGTGCTGGACCTGCGTCTGGATCTCGATGAGACGTTTTTCCAGCACGGGACGTTCCGCGTCAGACTTCTCGGCGATCATGCCCTGCACCCGCGCGAGCTTTTCCGCATAGAGGCTTCTCAGATCCTCGAAACTTTGATCCTCGGCCATATACACATCTCCTGTTCGGTCCACCTGCCCGCCCTGCGCCAGCACCTCGCCCGCGCGGAACAGCGCTGCGGCAATATCCTCGCGGGCCTCGCGCGAAGCCTCCGCAGCAAGCGAGTGGTAGACAGTTCTGGTATTGGCGATCTCCGCCAGCGTCCGCGCCAGGTCCTGCCCCACACGTTCCCGCTCGCGGGGCGCGCGACCCTCTTCTTTCGCCGCATAAACCTCGCTGGTGCGGGCGGGGTAATGCACAACCCCGCGATCCACCCGGCGCGTGGCCTCCAGGCGCACGCCGTACTTTTCCGCCTCCTCGACCATGGCGAGGCGGAAATCGTCATAGTTGAAGCGGTGGTTGCGCCCCAGAAAGAAGAACTCGCCTTCTTGCGAGCGGCGGTTCAACACCAGATGCGCATGCGGGTGATCGCGGTCCTCATGCACCGAGATGATGTAGTCAAAATGCCCCGCGTCAGTCTGGAAGAACCGCTCGGCCACATCCGTCGCGATGTCGCGCACATCCTCTCCCCGCGTACCGATGGGGAAGGACATGAGCATATGGGTGGTCTGGCCCAGTTTGGGTTTGAAGCCCGCATCCCACCGCTTGGCAAAGCGCTCGGTCAGGTCCTTGATGTCTTTGGCCTCGAGCTTCGCCTTGCCATCCAGAAACCCGCTCGAGTCTACGATATGGGTGGACTTGGTTGTGAGGTAATCGAGCTGGTTTGCGAGCTGTGATTTGGTATGCGTACCCCCGCCCCGGATCGCCTTGAAGACCGCTGGCCGATGCCCCGCAGCCGCGCGCACAAGCTGGCTCTGCTTGGCCACGTGCAGCCCTTGCATCGAGCCCCGGACGCGGCTCCAGCCATCCCGGAAGACCTCGCCCGTGACGGCATCGACAGCATCATTCAGCCGCATGGGCAAACTCCCTCAGCGCGGCCGTGGCCTGCAGCTGCATGGCATCGCGACGGCGGCGCAGGAGCAGGTCGATCTCGTCAGCAGAATCCAGGATGAACCGCGCCAGCCCGCGCATCTGCGCGAGGCGCAATTCGGTGAACTCGGCACTCGTGCCGCCCACGGCCCCCTGCCCCATCCGGTTGGCCCGCGTCATCTGCTTGGCGATCTGCGCGACCCCATTGCCGACCTCGTGCAGAGAGGCGCGGTAGCGCGCCATCTCTGCTGCCATCTGCGCGTCCGGAACGAACACCCCGCCTGCCGCCTGAATGAGCCGCCGCAGCCCCTCGGCCCGGCTTTCGATCCCCGCCTTCGCCAGCACCGCGTCGAGCGCCTCAAGCTCCGCAGCCGTGACCTTCACACTGACCGCTGAGACCGGAATTGCGGCATCCGTCTGGCGCTCGGCATCGGCTTTCAAGACGTAGCGCACGGCGCGCGATGTAACACCGAACCGCGCAGCCAGCTCGGACGTCGACACACCCTCCGCGGCCTCGCGGACGATCTGCATCTTCTCGATCTCTGTCAGGCGTTTTGTTCGGGACATGCGGAAGAAAGACCCCCTATTTCCTGCCACCTTCCACCAAGGCTGCCCATACCTTACGATAATATACCTAGAAGTCAATTATATACTTACGTCGCCTTCAGTCTCAGGCAGCCTTGGTGTCCGCTTCACGCCGCGGCCCGCAGGGACGCGGCTCTGCCGCCCTCACCACCGAGCGACCCACCTGTCCAATGGGTCCCCTTCCCCAGCACCGCCCGAGGGTCTGGCCGAACACGCATGTGTTCGGACGGAACCGCGGGCGGGCGCAAACCCCACCGACAGGGCGGACAGGCAGGGTCAAGGAGGGCCAGATTTGGGCCACCAAATCTCTGCCGCAAAAACCGGGAGGCCCTGGCCGATGGGTTTTTGTGGATGGCCCCCTTGAGGCTGACTGGCCGCCCTGTCGCTGCCTGACCTTTCCGGTCGGCTATCATGCTTTGATCACGCAGCGACCGGCGGCTTCGTAAGGTCACCTCGGGCGAACTGACCGCCGGACACGGCATCCCTGGAACAGGGATCGGGCCACCCCAAGATCGTCCTGGGGCGGCCCATCCTCTTGAGAGGATTCAGTCCTGGGGATCCTTCGCGCTCGGCGGGAACATCACCAGCTCCGAGACCGCGACCGGGAAGTCGAGCTTGAGGCTGAAGAACTCCGATCCATCCCCGTTGCGGGTGTTGCGGAACATCGCGCCCACGCGCTGAAAACGGGTGCGCTCCTGGCCATCGGTATCGGTGAACTTGACGGGAACGGTGGCGACGTAGTGGTTGGTCATTTGGGTTACTCCTTATCGCGATGAGGATCACCCAGCACGGGGACAAGAGGACCGGTCGCAAGCGCAAATGCGGAGGGTCCGCGGCCCCGCCGTGGAAGCCGTATTTGTGCTTGTCGAAGCGTGAGCTGAGGGCACGAACGGGCCGACCCCGTGCGATCCACATGCATAGCAAAAAGGAGGGACCCGATTGACCCTTGCCATCACGCCGCAGCCATCCTCCGCGTCCTCGTCCCGCCGATTCTGGCCGAGGTGCTGACGGAGCCCGCCCGCGTGGATGCGATGTTCCGAAACACCACCCGAAGGTTGTACAGGTCTTCAGCCTCATGTGCGATGTCTCGACCCCTCGGTTTTGCGCTGCTGACGATGTGCGAGGTGCGCACCATCCCCAGCCCATACCGATGCGGATGGGCCGCACTCTGACGGGCTGGGTAGAGGGATGACGGTGCTGGATGCCGTGAGCTGCCGATCAAGTGTGACCGATCGCACGCGCCATGAGACATGACGAAAGGGCCGCGCCAAGCACGACCCCGTTACGGCCATCACGCGCCCAAGCTGTCGAGCATCCCCCTGGTATCAGGCATTCGCTTCAGCGAGTTGCCGATGTGCTCCCGCCAGCGCGGCCCAACCTCCATTGCGGTGGCATAGGCCCGAGCCAGATCATCGGGCCGGTCCTCGGCCATCGCTTCGATAAGGAAAGCCGCCTGCTCGCGGTCCTTCGCGGATTTCAGGCTCCCTGCCCCATCGCGGCGCCGATCCGCGATGATCAGTTTGTGGATCGCATAGCGCTCTGGACGAGGGACCTGCACGAGAATGCCGGATCGATAGATAGCCGCCGCGTGGATCGGCTCAGCGATCAGGAAATTGAGATAGTTCAATCCTTGGGCGTTCACGCCCAATGCTGGCAGATCACGGATGGTCTCATCTCCGAACGCCGGTGTGAGAAACTCGACCAACTGGCCGCTGCCACCCTGGGCCCATCGCCAGGTCCGACCTTGATCAAGCGCCGGTAAGGGATCGAACTTCAGCGCCGAGAAGGTCTCGGCCAGACCCGGGTCAACCTGATCCTGCAGCGCCACACTGAGCTTTTCGAACTGGGCGATGTCGATGTCGCCGGTATTAGCCATGCCGCCCAAGGGCAAACGAACACCTAGCTCGCCCTCATAGAGCCGGAACGCGTTTGTCCCGACGATGGTGCCACCCAAACGGAAAGTCCCGGCCGCCGCCATCGCCGACAGGATGGACCCGGTGGCCCGGTCGGTGGGGGTCATGCCTTCGGCGCGCAGGAGGCGAACGAGCCGCGACCGCTCTGCCTGTCGGTCCTTGGCTGTCGCGCGGAGCTCCTCGATCCGGTCAATGCGCGCGCGCGTCTCGTCGCTGTCTTCGCCGATATAGATGAAGCGCATCTCGGTGCCGACACGCCGGGCAGCGTACCAATAGGCCTTGTCGCCGCGCTCCTTGAGCGTCGGCTTGCCTTCGACACCGGACAAGGCGTCGTCCTTCAAGAGACGTACCAGATCGGTGTAAGCGCTCATCGCGATGCTGCTGAGTGGGGTCATGCCAATCATTTCCAAGTTTTGCTTGGCACGCATATAGCTATCAAAACATGAAATTGCTAGGCATAAGGTTTTTGGGGCACCATCACGCCGACGAGAAAAGGAAAAAGGGCCGCCCAAAGGCGACCCTCTATGTTCACGTCTCCGAGGTCTTCTTCACCGGGTCCGCAACCCGCATGACCGTCAAGCCTTTCGCCTCGGCTTTCTGCCCGAGGTTCAGCGCGACCCCGTTGCCGCCGAAGAGTACAACCCCCGTCGCCGCGAACTTGTCGTCCAGCATTTCGTCGTTGCACTTGAACGGTGCCGCACGTCCATGCGCGGACCAGCGCGGATCGAAGCGCGCCTGTGCTATCCCGCGTGCGCGGGCCCACCGAGCCGCAATCATCTCCGCCCCGTGCTTGCCACCCTTGTGGCAGAGGAAGATCTCCTGATTGCGGTTCTGTCTGATCCGCTCGCGAACCTTGTCGAGCGTGTTGAAGATCACATCGACATCGGTCCAGTCGGTGGCGCCCGAGACGATCAGGGGCACCCCCTCGACTTTCGACCTCTCGGCAGTCTCGCGGTCGTGCTGCTCCAGGAGCTGCCGCGCCTCGAAGACCGCCCCGGTCTCTTGCGCCCGGACGCTTGCGCGCGACCCGGCTGCCGGGATGAAGGCGTGGCCCGTCTCGATCTCGTAGCATTCCGCCGCCGCCTCGCTCATCACCTCAATGGCGCTGACAATCTCGCGCAGCTGCACAAAGCGCGCCTGCGCCTCTTCGAGCGCGGTCTCGGCGATCTCCGATCCGTCATGGGATTTTGCCAGCGCGCCGATCTTGTCGGCGGTGCGGTCGACCTCCTTGCCAAGCGCCACCTTACGGCGCTGCAGGATCGTGGCGAGCCCATGGGCCAGCGGTTCGATTTCGGCTTCAAGCCCGGTCCCGCGCAACTGCCCGAGCAAAGCCTCGAAGCTCTCGCGGATGATGTGGTCCGTCAGGACGTGATCCTCGGGGATCGGAAGCTCAGCGTCCTTCTCGGTCAGCCCGAAAAGCTCAATGGTCTCGTAGGTGTTCGCTGTGTCATAAGCCATGTCTGGTCTCCAGTGTTCGGTTCCAAGGCCACCACGTGAGTGTGGGGGCATGGCCGAATGCCTGGTTTCCGAATCTGGCCGGGTCAGGGACGGCGCAGCCGCCGGCTTGCCGGGCGCAAAAGTTTTCCGAGCGCGACACCCGACACACGCGCGCCCTCACGCACGGGACCGCCCCGCACCACAAGCGCCGCCCTCGCCGAAAAGTTTTGCGATCCTTGACGCGGGCTGATTTGGGGGCCATCCGGAGGATATGCTTCCGCACTCATGTGTGTGTGTTTTGACGGTAGGTTTGCCCGACCCGAGCAGGCAAACGGCCTGACCGGACGCGGGAGACGGATGGAGTGGCGGGATCGTTTTGCCCCGCAAAACAGACCAGAGCGCAATCCGGCGGAGCGGCCGGGGAGGGACGTGCTCGCGAGGCGGGCAAACCGGGACGCCGGGTGCGACGCCGCGGTGAGGCCGCATGGCCGAATGCGCGACGGACCGAAGGGCCGTTCTCCCCTGCGACACGCGAAGCCGAGCAGGGGAGGCCGCAAGGCTGTTGACGCATTTCGCTCGGTCGGCCTGACCTGCTTGCCAGAAGCGGCAAAATTCGGTAGTCTGTTGGAGCACCAAGGAGCCCGCAATGAGCGTTCAAAAGCAATCTGTCAGTTTCACCGACACCGCCTACACCTTCGCAAGGGAACTGGTCGAAGCTGGCGAGTACCCCAATATGAGTGCAGCGGTTTCGGGTGAATTGGCGAAGGCCAAGGCAGAGCGAGATCGTGAACGGTCTCTGCTCGAAGCAGAATTGGAGCGCCGTCTGTCTCTGCCTCTCGATCAATGGGAACCCGTCGGCGATGCCGCCGACGTCACTAAAGGCGCACGGGCCCATCTTGCCGCGATGGCCAAAAAGACCTGATGCGATTTATCAGGCATCCGTTCTTCGAACGTGACCTTATCGGTATCGTTAATCATATTGTCGAGGTGACCGACGGTGACGTTGCAGCCGCGAGCCGTCGCCTGGATGAAGTAGACACGCTCTTAGAAGCGATTGCCTCAAATCCAAATTCAGGTGTCAGGCTGAACGGCAAACTGGATAGATGGCTCGTGCGCCACGGCGGCACCAGTCACCGACTGACCATCGTATTCAAACCGGACATGGATACTGAGGTCATCTATCTTGCACTCGCCGCCTTTGGAGGCAGAGATTGGATAAAGCTGGCGTCAGCAAGACGGGTATTCGCGGACTAATATTGGAGCCAACCTCAACATTAAAGTCCGAAACTGGACCTTCGCTGCGCTCGACTTGAATAGGAAACATGTAGGGCTTTTCGGGCTTTCGCTACGCCATTCAAGAAGGTCCGTTGCCCCCCTTCTTCAAGCTGGACTAAGCATCAAGCAACGCATCGATCACCGCGCATTCTGGGGCAGCATCACCGGTGCATCGCGCAACAGTGTCCGACAGGACGCGCTCGATACGCTGCAGATCGGCAATCTTGGCCTGAACGTCTGTCAGATGATCTTCAGCGATCAACTGCACATCGGCGCATGTCCGGGATCGGTCATCGATCAGCCCAAGCAGCCCGCGAACCTCTTCGAGAGAAAAGCCTAGATCGCGGGACCGCATGACGAATTTCAGCCGCTTGACGTGGGCTTTGTCGTAGCTTCGGTAACCCTTCGTACTGCGCGGCGGGTCCGGCATGATCCCGATTTTCTCGTAGTAGCGAATGGTTTCCAGGTTGCAGCCCGTCGCTCGTGCCAAATCACCCCGCCGAATTGATCTCACGCTTGTGTTACTCATTTCGCAAAAAACCCCTTGAGCCTGTATCAACTACAGACCTTAGAACGGTGGAAACATCTGTTCAAGGAAGATTCGATGGAACAAAATTTGGCGGAACTTCCGCAATCTCGGTCGCAGAAAATTGGCGACGAAACCACCAAGGGATGGGGCGTGACCGGCCTCGGCGTCCTCGGTGCGCTGGCGATGACTTCTTGCTGCATCCTTCCATTGGTGCTGGTCAGTTTTGGCGTGACAGGCGTGTTCATCGCGCAGCTCGGAGCGCTCTATGCCTACAAATGGTACACCTTCGCGCTGAGCGCCGCGTTTTTGGGATACGGCTTCTACAAGGCTTACAAGCCTGTAGATGCCGAGGCCTGTGCCGATGGCACCTGCGCCCGCCCCATCGACCGCCGCATCATGCGCGCAACCCTCTGGGCCGCTTCCGCGATTGTCGCTGTCGCCATGATCTTTCCCTACATCACCCCCTTCACCCTGAAATTCTGAACGAGGACCAAGACCATGAAGCATCTTCTACTATCCGCCCTGACCATCGCCGCACTCTCGACTCCGGTCCTCGCTGAAGAGCGCGAGGTCGAGATCGCCGTCAGTGAACTGACATGCCCGTCCTGTTCATTCATCGTCGCCAGCTCGATGCGCGGTGTTCCGTCGGTCGAGATCGCCGCATTCGAGGAAGGCCCCGAATACGGACAGGGTGTTTACAGCGTGACCTACGATGACGCCGAGACTTCCATCGAAAGCATCATTGGCGCGGTGACAGCCAATGGCTATCCGGCGCAGGTGCTGCCCGACACAGCTTCCTGAGCCGCCTGCACTGCGTGACAATCTGATGGGTGGCCTGCTGGCCTTCGGAATAGCGGCTCCGGTCGTGGTCGTCTGCTGCGGCGGCGGAACTGCCGTGCTTGCAGCGTTGTTCAGCGGCGTTGGGGCTTGGCTCTCTGGAATGAGTGGCATTGCCATGCTGGTTTTGGCTGGTCTGACCTACCTGATCCTCCGCGCACTGCGTCGTTCACACATGAAACGGGCCTCCAGCACCGAACCATCACGAAGAAAGACGGCCCATTGACTGACACACCAGAAAATCCCGACCGACTGCTGAAATGGGGGCTTGGCGGTGCGCTGTTCGCCGCGCTCTGCTGCTTTACGCCGCTTCTGGTCGTCATCGTCGCTGGCGTCGGATTGTCGGCCCTATCGGGTTGGCTCGATTACGCCCTGTTCCCGCTGCTGTTTTTCAGCCTCGCCGTGGTGGCACAGGCCTTTTGGCTGCGCGCTGGCAAACCGGGACCGGCCCCGAAACTTTGGGCCACCGGCCTCGCGGTGGCCCTGTCGATCCTGATCATTCTTCTCGAATTCAGGTTCGCAATACGGATCACAATCGGCGTTTTCGCCGCCACAGCACTCTACGCCGTTCTGCTGAACCGTGCGCAAAAGAAAGGAACGCTCTCATGATGATGGGATGTTGCACCGCCACCGGTATGTTCTTCGGTCTTCTCGGCCTGCTCACACCGCTGATCGCAGTCGGCGCGGTCATTTATCTGTTCGCTGCCAAATCGAACAACCCCGAGTATGGTGAGGCGCGCTGAGATGAAAGACCTGAACAAAAACGACGATGGACAGGGCGGCTATGACCTGATCGTCCTCGGGGCGGGGTCGGCGGGGTTCTCCGCCGCAATTACCGGCGCGGATGCCGGAAAGCGCGTCGCTCTCGTGGGACATGGCACCATCGGCGGAACCTGCGTCAACGTGGGATGCGTGCCGTCCAAGGCGATGATCCGCGCGGCAGAGGCCGTGCACGGTGCGGGAGCTGCCAAACGGTTCCCCGGTCTATCAGGCCACGCGCAAGTCGATGACTGGCAGACGCTCGTTCAGTCCAAGGACGATCTGGTCGAGACCCTGCGCCAGAAGAAATACGCGGACCTTCTGCCGGAATATGAGGGTGTCGATTACATCGACGCCGGTCCCGCGCGGCTGATCGAAGGTGGCGTGACAGTCGGTGAGCGAACCCTGAAAGCACCGAGGACCATCATCGCCACGGGCGGGCGTCCCGTCCTGCCGACCATCGACGGCATCGAGGAAATCGGCGCGCTAGACAGCACCAGTCTTCTGGAGCTCGAAGTACTGCCGAAAAGCCTGATCTTCATCGGCGCGGGTTACATCGGCGCGGAACTGGCCCAGATGATGAGCCGCATGGGCGTGAAGGTCACGCTTGTCGCCCGTTCGCATCTGTTGCCCGGCGCGGAACCAGAGGTCTCGGAGGCATTGGCGGCGGCGTTCGAGGCCGAAGGCATCACCCTTCTGACCGGGTTAAGCTACGACACTGTGCGCCGCGACGACGCAGGCGTGACGCTACGCGTGATCCAGAACGGAAAGCCTGTCGAAGTGACAGCGGATCACCTCGTTTCGACCGCTGGCAGGCGGGCCAATACCGAAGATATGGGCCTGGACGCAATCGGCGTTGAAACAGACGCGCGTGAGTCCATCGTCGTCGGCGAGGACATGCAGACATCGGTGCGAGGCATCTATGCGGCGGGCGATGTGACCGACCGTGACCAGTTTGTCTATATGGCGGCCTACGGTGCAAAGCTCGCCGCCAAAAACGCGGTTCTCGGCGAAGACCATCGCTACGACAACGCCGCGATGCCCTGGGTGGTGTTTTCCGACCCTCAAGTTGCGGGCGTCGGTCTCGGTGAAGCCCAGGCTCGGGACGCGGGCTTCGACGTAAAGACGTCCATCGTGCCGCTCGATCAGGTGCCGCGCGCGTTGGCCGCACGCGACACGCGCGGATTGATCAAGCTGGTGGCGGACAGAAAGTCCGACCGGCTGCTTGGCGGCCAGATCATCGCGCCCGAGGGGTCCGATACGATCCAGACCCTCGTTATGGCGCTGAAGTTCGGCATGACCACCAAGGCACTTGGCGAGACGGTCTTCCCCTATCTGACAACGGTAGAAGGGTTGAAGCTGGCGGCACAAACCTTCGATATGGACGTGGCAAAGTTGAGCTGCTGCGCCGGATGAAGATCAGGACAAGGACCGGAGAATGAGCGAAGACTACGACCTGATCGTCATCGGGGCTGGCATGGCAGGCGTGGCCGCGGCGAACAAGTGTGGCGCAGCAGGATGGCGTGTGGCCATTGTCGATGCGCTGCCCTACGGCGGCACCTGCGCATTGCGCGGCTGCGATCCAAAGAAAATCCTGCGGCGCGGTGCGGAAATCATGGACGCGGCACGGCTCATGCAGGGCAAGGGGATCGATCCCGGTGATCTGTCGATCAACTGGGCCGATCTGATGGCACACAAGCGTGGCTTCACCGATCCCGTGCCGGACAAGATGGAAAAGGGCCTGTCGGGCAACGGCGTCGAAACCCTGCATGGAGCTGCCCGCTTCACGGGAGACAACACGCTGGAGGTCGATGGAACGGCATATCAGTCGGAACGGTTCCTCGTGGCCGCCGGTGCCATGCCCAGGCCGCTGAGCTTCACAGGGGCCGATCTCGTGATCGACAGCACGAATTTCCTCAACCTGGAGGCCCTTCCCAAACGGGTTCTTTTTATCGGCGGCGGCTTCGTGTCCTTCGAGTTTGCGCATATCGCCGCACGGGCCGGAGCCAACCCGATCATCGTGGATCGTGGCGCCCGGCCCTTACGCGGCTTCGATCCCGATCTGGTCGAAATGCTGATCGAGCGCGGCGCCGGTATCGGCGTGGACCTGATGCGCGAGACCGAAATCGTCTCCGTTGCGAAAACCAACGGAGCATTCACTGTCGAGGTGAAGTCAGGCGATCAGACCCGGACAATCGAAACCGATCTGGTCGTGCATGGCGCGGGCCGGGTTGCAGCCCTGGCCGACCTGAATCTTGAGGCGGCCGGTGTTGACTACAGCGACAAGGGCATCGTTGTAGCCCCCCATCTGCAAAGCACGACAAGCAGCGCGGTCTATGCCGCAGGAGATTCCGCCGACACCGATGGCATGCCGCTGACGCCGGTCGCGGTGATCGAAGGGAAGGTCGCAGCCTCCAACATGCTCAAGGACGCTCAGACTACACCGGATTATGCCGGTATTCCTACAGCCGTATTCACGGTCCCGGAAGTGGCGCGTGTCGGCATGTTGGAAGACGAGGCAAGGGATGCCGGGCATGACGTAGATGTCCGGTTCACCGACACGAGCGGTTGGTATTCAAACTACAGGATCGGCGAGACCTCCGCCGCCGCGAAGATCCTCTTGGACAGGTCGAACGGCAAGATCCTCGGCGCGCACCTGTTCGGCCCGGAATACGGCGAACTGATCAATTTCTTCGGGCTGGCAATCAAGCTGGGCCTGGCGGCCAAGCAGCTTAAGTCGATGACGGCGGCCTATCCAAGTGTTGGATCGGATTTGGGGTCGCTTCTTTGAATTTGAAAATTTTTCGCAATAGACCCGATCCTCCTCGGAACGTATGTCTGGCCCGATGAAGACGGTTCTTATCTACTTCGCCGCTGCGCTGGCCGAAATTGCCGGATGCTTTGCTTTCTGGGCGTGGTTCCGGCTGGACAAGAGCGTGTTTTGGTTGGCACCGGGCATGCTGTCCCTTGCCGCTTTCGCCTGGCTACTGGCGCTCAGCCCCGCCGATCAAGCGGGCCGCGCCTATGCAGTCTACGGTGGCGTTTACATCGTATCGTCCCTGCTGTGGCTATGGGGTGTGGAAGGGCATCGCCCGGATCAATGGGATGTTGTTGGAGCCGTCATTTGCCTTGTCGGTGCGGGTATTATTCTCTGGGCACCGCGCAGTATTTGAGAGGCAGCCGCAGACGGGGTGAAGTACTGAATCTTTCGATTGGATCGCCTTTTGGTTCACGCATTCCGACAACTCGGCGCTGCTTCCCTTCCGCATCGCGGCTGCGATCAAGCAGGTTTTCTACCGCCCTCAAAAGCAGCGATACATCCTTTACGCAGCATCGGTCAAAGTGGGCTCTTCGGTTGCATTAGCTGCCGGCGACACGAACGTCTGCAATGTAGGCCGGGTTCATTCAACCACACCAGCACAGCAAAAGGGGAACCGTGGTCCCACGGCTCCCCTTTCGGTTCAGATCGTCTCACCTCGCGCGCTGATCAGGCAACCAGCGACAGCCCCTTGCCTGCATCCTGCGGCTGCTCACCGCTGTCGATGAACGGGATGATCGAGAAAGTCTGCCCCCCGCGCTGTTCTTCGTTCTGCACGGCGTTGACGCGCAGGTCGCCATCGGGCGTGTTGATCAGCAGCGACAGGTAGTCATTGCCCGTGCGGCTGCTTTTCGCCATCCAGGCCGAGCCGACGCGGATCGGTGTGCCCCGGGGCGAGCTGACCTCGATCCGGTAATCGGGGTGGGTCTCCTCGGATTTGTAGCTGTTCTCGATCAGCATGAACTCCAGATCGAACATCATGTTGGCGATGTAGCCGGTGAAGTGAGAACGGCGGTGCAAAATTAGACCACGGTAGCGCCGTCGTATTGGCGGTGCGGGCGGCGTAAAAGTCGTCCACTTTTTCCCTTCTTGCGGCA